>CAMDQJ010000012.1 GCA_945905835.1 Asaia bogorensis | reverse complement strand
ACGACCGTCAGGGCCACCTCGCCTCGGGTGGCAGCGACATCAGGATCGCCTCGACATTGCCGCCGGTCATCAGGCCGAACTTGGTGCCGCGGTCGTGCAGCAGGTTGAACTCGACGTAGCGACCGCGGCGCACGAGCTGGTGCTCGCGCTCGGCGGCGGTCCACGGCTCGTTCATGTGGTGACGCACCAGCCTGGGATAGATGTTGAGGAAGGTCTCGCCGATATCGCGCGTGAAGGCGAAGTCGCGCGCATGATCGCCGCTGTCGAGGTAGTCGTAGAAGATGCCGCCCACCCCGCGCGCCTCGCCGCGATGCGGCAGATAGAAGTATTCGTCGCACCATTCCTTGAAGCGCGGGTAGTAGGTCGGATCGTGCCGGTCGCAGGCCACCTTGAACGCGGCATGGAAGGCGCGCGTGTCGGGCTCGTGCGGCGTCATTGGCGTCAGATCGCCGCCGCCGCCGAACCAGGCGCGCGTCGTGGCGATGAAGCGCGTGTTCATGTGAACGGCCGGCACCCGGGGCGAACGCATATGCGCCACCAGCGAGATGCCCGAGGCGAAGAACCGTGGATCCTCCGCCGCGCCGGGAATCTGGCTGCGGAACTCCGGACTGAATTCGCCAAAGACGGTCGAGACGTTCACGCCCACCTTCTCGAACACGCGGCCGCCCATCAGAGCCATGGTGCCGCCGCCGCGATCCGCGCCGCCGGGCCCTTCCTCGCGCCGCCAGTCCTTGCGCTGGAAGCGGCCGACCGGCAACTCGCGGTGCGTGCCTGAGAGCTCATCCTCGATTTTCTCGAATTCGCCGCAGATGCGGTCGCGCAGCCGCGCGAACCAGTGCCGCGCCTCGTCTTTCCAGCGGGCCACGGTCGCGTCGTCGGGCAGCTTGGAGGGGCCGTTGGGGCCGGTGGCAGTACGGGTTGACTTGCTCATGATCCTCGGGGAAAGCCCGCCGCCGGAAAGCTGTTGGTTTGCCGCAGGCCCTCGCTCAATACCACTGCCGCCGCCAGCGCGACATTGAGCGAACGGGCGCCGGGCTGCAGCGGGATGCGCAGGCGAAGGGCCGCGGCGTCGTGGACGTCCTTCGGTACGCCGGCGCTTTCCCGGCCGAGCAGCAGGATATCGCTCGCCTGGAATGTCACCTCGGGGAAGGCCGTGTCGCCCGCCGTGGTCAGCAGGACCAGCCGTCCCGCCGGCCGGTCACGGCAAAAAGCCTCCCAGGAGGCGTGCCGGACGATGGTGGCGAGGTCGTAATAGTCCATGGCGGCGCGGCGGATGCGCTTATCATCGACGGGAAATCCACAGGGCTCGACGATATCGAGGGCCACGCCAAGGCCGGCCGCCAGCCTGATGAAGGCGCCGAGATTCTGCGGGATATCGGGCTCGAACAGCGCTAGTCGCATGACTCTTTCCGGTTCCTGTCCGCGTCGCGAAAGCAATGGCCGTGCGGCACGCTGTCACAGCGCCGCGCCCAAGTCGCCTGCGACAACAGAGGCTTGAAACTAAAGGGGCTTTCCCGTTTATAACGTTCCAACTCCCGGGGAGCGTACAAGAGCAGGGGACGTACAAAGCAATGGCTTCTTCCACTATTCCGGCCGACGCGCACGGCGATCCGACGCGGCGCGATTTTCTCATGGTCGCGACCGGCTCGTTGGCCGCGATCGGCGCCGTCGCCACGGCTTGGCCGTTCATCAACAATCTCAATCCCGCCGCCGACACGCTGGCGCTGGCCTCGGTCGAGGTGAACATTTCGGCCATCCAGGTCGGCCAGGCGATCACGGTGAAGTGGCGCGGCAAGCCGGTGTTCATCCGCCGCCGCACGCCGGAGGAGATCAAGCAGGCCGAGGCGGTGAAGCTCTCCGATCTGCCCGATCCGGCGACCGACGATTCTCGCGTCACCGACTCGACCAAGAAGGTCCGCCGCGAATGGCTGATCCTGGTCGGCACCTGCACCCATCTCGGCTGCGTGCCGCTCGGCACCAATAGCGGCGACCCGCGCGGCGATTACGGCGGATGGTTCTGCCCCTGCCACGGCTCGCACTACGACACCGCGGGACGCATTCGCAAGGGACCGGCGCCGAAGAACCTCGTGCTGCCCGACTACGTCTTCGTTTCCGACACCCTCGTCCGCATCGGCTGATCGCCTTTCAGGAGTTCTGAGCAATGGCCTCGTCTCACGGCGCTCCGCCGGTCTTCAACAACAAGTTGGTCGCCTGGATCGATCACCGCCTGCCGATCTTCTCGTACCTCGAGAAGGAATATAATACCTTCCCGACGCCCAGGAATTTCAACTACTTCTGGAATTTCGGCGCCATCGCCACGGTCATGCTGGTGCTGATGATCGCCACCGGCATCGTGCTGGCGACCAACTACACGCCGCACGTCGACCTGGCCTTCGCCTCTGTCGAGCGCATCGACCGCGACGTGCCGTCGGGCTGGCTGATGCGCGACCTGCACATGAACGGCGCGTCGTTCTTCTTCATCGCCGTCTACATCCACATCTTCCGCGGCATGTACTACGGCTCCTACAAGACGCCGCGCGAACTGCTGTGGATCCTGGGCGTGGTCATCTTCCTGCTGTTGATGGCGACGGCGTTCATGGGTTACGTGCTGCCGTGGGGCCAGATGAGCTTCTGGGGCGCCACCGTCATCACCAACCTGTTCTCGGCCATCCCGATCGTCGGCCAGTCGATCGTCGACTGGCTGTGGGGCGGCTTCGCGGTCGACAACCCGACGCTCAACCGCTTCTACGCCCTGCACTACCTGCTGCCGTTCGTCATCGTCGCGGTGGTGGCGCTGCACATCGTGGCGCTGCATCAGCACGGCTCGAACAACCCGCTGGGCATCGACCCCAAGGGGCCGCAGGACACCGTACCGTTCCATCCCTACTACACGATGAAGGATGGCTTCGGCGTCGTGGTGTTCCTGATCGTGTTCTCGGTCTTCGTCTTCTTCATGCCCGACATCATGGGCGACGCGGCCAACTACATCCCGGCCGACCCGCTGGTGACGCCGACGCACATCGTGCCGGAATGGTACTTCCTGCCCTACTACGCCATCCTGCGCGCCATCCCCGACAAGCTGGGCGGCGTGATCGCGATGTTCGGCGCCATCGCGGTGCTGTTCGTGCTGCCGTGGCTCGACAGCTCGCGCGTGCGCTCGGCGACGTTCCGGCCGATCTACAAGTGGTTCATGTTCGTGCTGGTGGCCGACCTCTTCGTGCTCGGCTATTGCGGCGCCAAGCCGCCGGAAGGCTGGCTGGTGCCGCTGTCGCAGCTCGCCACGGCCTACTACTTCTTCCACTTCCTCATCCTGCTGCCGGTCCTCGGCAAGATCGAACGGCCCTTGCCGTTGCCTCCCAGCATCGCCGACGCGGTGCTCAAGAAGAAGGCGAGCTAAGCCGATGCGCAAACTGATCCTCACCGGCGCCATCGCGCTTGCCGCCCTCACGACCGGCGTCGCCGCCATCGCCGCCGGCGGCGAGGTCCATCCGCCGCACAAGCACTGGCACTTCCAGGGCCCGTTCGGTACCTACGACCGCGCCGCCGCCCAGCGCGGTTTCCAGGTCTACAAGGAAGTCTGTGCGGCCTGCCATTCGCTGCAGTACGTGGCCTACCGCAACCTGATGGCTCTCGGCCTGACCGAGAACCAGGTGAAGGTGATCGCCTCGGAAATCACCGTGCCCGACATCGGCGACGACGGCTCGGCGATCGAGCGGCCGGCCCGTCCGTCGGACCGCTTCAAGAAGCCGTTCGCCAACGAGCTGGCGGCGGCGGCGGCCAACGGCGGCCATGCGCCGCCCGACCTCAGCGTCATGATCAAGGCGCGGGAGGACGGCGCCGATTACGTCCACGCGCTGCTCACCGGCTATGTCGACTTCGCCAAGCTGAAGCCCGAGCAGATCAAGGAGTTCGCCGTCACCAAGGACGACAACTTCAACACATACTATCCCGGCCACAAGATCGCCATGCCGGCGCCGCTCGCCGACGGCAAGGTGACCTATGCCGACGGCACGAAAGCGACGGTCGACCAGATGTCTGCCGACATCGTGGAGTTCCTCGCCTGGACGTCGGAGCCGCACATGGAAGACCGCAAGCGCACCGGCGTTCGCGTCATCCTGTTCCTGCTCGCCATGGCCGGCCTGATGTATGCCGTGAAGCGCCAGGTGTGGGCCGACAAGCACTGAGGCACGGGCCTCTCCAATGACGACAAAGCCGCGGCCTTCGAGCCGCGGCTTTTTCTTGTAGACTGGCCCGATGCGGATCGTCGCCACGTCGATCCTGTGCCTCGCCGCCTCCGCCGCCCTGGCGGAGACGGCTGAGTTCATGCGCGCGGGCGACTGGACGGCGTTCGGCGGCACCGACAAAGCGGGCCGCTCCCTGTGCGGCCTTTCGACGACAGCGGACGGCAAGCGCTTCGAGCTGCGCTACGTCCTGGGCGAGGAGACCTTCAGCGTCGAGATCGGCCGGGACGACTGGCGCATCGCCGGCAACGCCGGGCATGAGACGCTGTTGCGCTTCGACGGCCATGTGCCCTGGACGGTCACGCTCACGAAAGGCGTCTTCACGCTGCCCGCCCCGTCGCTCGGCCGGTTTATCGCCGAGTTCCGCGACAGCAACACGATCACCGCGCTGGTCCGGGTCGATCCGCCGACCGCTTGGGCCGCCGGCCTCACGGGCTCGGGTGCCGCAGGCGAGGTCTTCCTCGCCTGCAGCCGCGAGCTTATGTAGCGCGCCGCCCCCCGATTTCCCTATGGGCGATCGCCTCGGCACGCGCGATCAGCCGTTGGGCGCGGACGATCACCGGAATGTCGATCATCCTGCCGTCGACCGTGAACGAGCCGCGGCCCTCCGCGGCGGCCTTTACGTCGGCCTCGATCAGCTTCTTGGCGTAGGCCACTTCATCGGCGGTCGGCGTGAAGGCCTTGTTCAGCGTCTGTACCAGGCCGGGATGCACGCAGGTGCCGCCGGAGAAGCCGAACTGCCGCGCCCGCTCGGCGCTCTTTCGATAGGCGTCGGGGTCGGAATAGTCGGCGACGGTGCCCAAAATGCCAATCATCGGCACGTCGTGCGCCTGGGCTGCAAACGCCACCATGCGCTTGGGCAGTTCGAGCGCGTCGGCGGTCGGCAGCGAACCGGTCTCCAGCGCGAAATCCTCGCCGCCCAGCATCATGCCGATGAGGCGCGGCGCGTGCTCGGCGATGTCGTTGATGTGAGGCAAAGCGCGCGGATGCTCGATCATGGCGCCGAAGCCGACGCTGCCCACTTTCATGCCGCGCTCGCGCTCGAGCTCGCTCACCGCCTCGTCGAGCAGGCGCAGATGCTGCGCGCCCTCGGTCTTGGTGATGAACAGCGCCGAGAGGCCCGGCCGCACCGCCGCCTCGATGTCGGGGATGGCCAGCCGCAGCGGCCGGTTGATGCGCACGGCGACATCGGCGCCGCCGCGCACGACCTTCTTCATCGTCTCCGCCAGCATGGCGCGTGCCGTGGGCTTCTCGGACACGGTGACGCTGTCCTCGAGGTCGACCAGCACGCAATCGGCGCCGCGCTCGTGCGCCTTGTCGATGAACTTCGGGACATTGCCCGGCACGTAGAGGATCGAGCGCCAGACAGGCGGAACGGGTCGGTTCACTTGGTTTTTCCTTTTCCGGCGGCGATGGCCCCAGCCTGGCGCAGCTTCTCGTATTCGGCCTCGCCCAGCAGCGGCTTCAGCAGCGCCTCGTTGTCCTGGCCGACCGTGGGAGCGCCGGCGCGCAAGGTGCCCGGCGTGCCGGACAGCCGCGGCACCGGCGGATGGGTTGGCAGCTCGCCCATTTCGTCGTCGGGGATCTCGATCAGCGCCTCGCGCTCCAGCACGTAGTCGTCCTGCACGATCTGGGCGATGTCGTAGACCGGCCCGATGGTGACGCCGGCCTCGTCGAAGAACTTCAGATTTTCCGCAAGATCGCGCGCGACGATAAAGCCGCCGATGATGGCATCGAGCTCGATGCCGTGCTTGACCCGCTCGATGTTGGTGGCAAAGCGCGGGTCCTTGGTGAGTTCCGGCCGGCCGATCTTGACGAGCACGCGCTCGGCCATGCCCTGGGTCGAGGCCGAGAGGCAGACGTAGTGGTCGTCTTTCGTGCGATAGACGTTGCGCGGGGCGGCATTGGTCGAGCGGCTGCCGGTGCGGACTTTCACCTCGCCGGTCAGCTTGTAGTTGGCGGCCTGCGGGCCCAGCACCGAGAACAATGGATCGAACAGCGGCAGGTCGAGTGTCTGGCCCTTGCCGCCGTTCACCTCGACCTCGCGCAACGCCACCATCACCGCGCCGTAGCCGTAGAGGGCAGCCATGGCGTCGGCGAGATACATCGGCGGCAGCACCGGTTCGCGGTCACCGAAGCCGTTCATCGAGGCGAAGCCGCTATAGCCCTCGATCAGCGTGCCGAAACCGGGCTTGTGCTTGAAACGGCCATCCTGGCCCCAGCCGGAAATGCGCACGATCACCAGCTTGGGGTTGATGGCGTGCAGTTCCTGGGGCGAGAGGCCCATGTCCTCCATCACACCCGGCCTAAAACTCTCGACCAGGATCTGCCCCGAGGCCGCGAGCTTCTTCACGATGGCGCGGCCACCTTCGGAGCGCAGGTCGATCGCCACGCTTTTCTTGTTGCGGGCATAGACCTTCCACGCCGTCTCGATACCCTTGACCCGCCACGAGCGCAGCGTGTCGCCCTCGGGCGGCTCGATCTTGATGACCTCGGCGCCGAAATCGGCGAGCTGCAGCGTCAGGATATTTCCGGCGACCAGCCGCGACAGATCGACGACGCGGACCCCGTGCAGGGGCCCACGCGCATCGGGTTCGAAAGAACGTTTGGCTGGACGTTTCATGTCATCGCTGGGGGCGCGCCACTCCAGCGGCGCGTCTTCTCATGAATCACGATCGCGCCACTGGAGTGGCGCGCCCCCAGCTAGCCGACATGCTTTCCGAAGAACTCCAGCGTGCGGGCCATCGCCTGCTTGGAGGCCGCGGCGTCCCAGGAGCCGCGCTCGTCGCAATGGAAGCCGTGGTCGGCCGGATAGTCAAAGATCTGCACGCCGGGATGGAGCTGGCGCAGTTCGTTCACGTGCGTCATCGGGATATGCATGTCCTTGTCGCCGAAATGGAGCTGCATCGGCACCGTGGGCTTTTCGTTGCGCGCGCCGTGGATGCCTCCGCCGTAGTAACCCGACACCGCATCCGGCTTGAGCCGGGTCGCCGCCAGCCAAGAGATCGTGCCGCCCCAGCAATATCCCGTGACGCCGACCTTCTTGCAGCCGCGGCCCTTCAGCTCCTTGATGGCCGCATCGACGTCCTGTACCGCCTTGTCGGTGAAACCCGGCTGCATCACGTAGCCACGGCCCTCGGCGATGGTGTCAGGCGTGTAGCCCAGCTCGATGCCGGTCTTGATGTGATCGAAGAAGCGCGGGGCGAGCGCGATGTAGCCTTGGGCCGCGAAGAAGTCGGTGACGGCCTTGATGTGATGGTTGACGCCGAAAATTTCCTGGATGACCACGATGCCGCCTTTGGCCGTGCCCTTCGGCGTCGCCAGATAGACGCCGATTTCGCCGGCCGCAGACTTAAGACGGATATCTTCACCCATGAGAATTCCTCCCGGTTACGGGCGGTATTGGAACATGGTAAGGCCGCGCCGTTCAACCACCCGACCCGCCCACCCAGCCCGCAGAGCGAGCCCAGAGATGTACATTCCCAAGGCCTTCGAAGGCGACGAAACCACCGGCCGGGAGATCATGCGGGACCATGGCTGGGCCCTGCTGATGACCTCGGACGAGACGGGTGCGCCGATCGCCACCCATATGGCGCTGATCTGGCGGGACGACGGCACGCCGCACGGCTCGCTGATCGGCCACATGGCGCGCGCCAATGCGCATTGGAAGCTGTTCGAGCGCCCAGGCGATTCACTGGCACTGTTCTGGGGCCCGCACGCCTATGTCTCACCGACCTGGTACAGCCCCGGCGCCAAGGTGCCGACCTGGAACTACGTCACCGTCCATGCCTATGGCCGCCCGCAAATCCTCGTCGAGACGCCGATGGTGCTGCGCGTGCTGTCCGAGCTGGCCAAGACCTACGAAGCCGGCGCCGGCGAATGGAACCTGGGCGGGTTGCCGCCCGGCAATGCCGAGGCGCAGACCAAAAATATCGTCGCCTTCCGTATCCCGCTCTCGCGCGTCGAGACCAAGATCAAGCTCAGCCAGAATCGTGAGCTCGAGGATCGCCAGCGCGTCATCGCCAGGCTCGAGGCGAGCGATGGCCAGGACGCCAAGGCCACCGCTCGCTGGATGAAGCGCGTACTGCCTACCTAGCCCGCAGGAGCTCCGGCACGCACAGCAGGATCAGCTCGTTATCGTCGGCCTTGCCCAGCGCCCGGCCTGACGAGAAGGGCAGGTTGTTGTCGTTGCCGACGATGATGTGGTCGGCATCGAACACGTCGACATTCTCGATGGTGAAGAACGGGAAGGTGAGCTTGCCGTCCTTGCCGCCCTGGCGCGCGACCTTGTTGGGGTCGTCGATGTCCATCAGGTCGATGTAGCCCACCTTCTTCACGAAGCCGTCGCCGTTGGCCTGGGCGAGATCGACCTTGTAGATGCGCTTGAACTTGGCCGGCACGTTGAAGCAGTCGGGCCGGGGCGCGCCGGCCGGGCAGGCCTGGGCCACATCGCCCTCGCTGTCGTCGCGTTCGATGATCAATCCCGACGAAGCGTCGATCAGGTTGAAGTCGCCGATCGAGTTGGTCGGCGCCTCCAGCACATACTTGAAGCTCTTGCCGGTGAATTCGCCCTTCTGGGTGTCGAATTCGAGGATGCGCAGGAAGGCCTTGCCGTCCTTGGTCTCGATGCCGTTGGCCGCCTCCGACCACAGCGCGCCCTCGAGCAGCGGGTAGAGAAACTTGCCGTCGGGCGAGGCCGCCATGCCTTCGAAGCCCTTGCTGCGCCGGACCTCGAATTGCACCGCGCCGGGCGCGCCCGGCAGAAGCATAGTGTAGTGATCGGGCGAGCGCAGCACCTTGCCGTCGAGCTTGGTCTCGAAGATCTGCAGCACCTTGCCGGCGCGGTCGGTCTTGATCAGGTAGGGGCCGAACTCGTCGCCGAACCACAGCGAGTCGCCGATCGGCTGGATCGATTCGATGTCGAAGTCGGCGCCGGTCAGATAGCGCCTTGCCGAGTGCTCGTTGACGATGCGGAATGGCACCTTGCGGTCGGGGTCGTGCAGGAAGGTGGTCGACACGCGCTCGACGGCGCAGCTCTTCCAGTCAGGCTTCACGACATGGAACATCAGCATGGCATCGGGCGAGTTGGCCTTGCTGCCGAAGCCGTTGTCGGTGAGCGTCAGGAGGGTGCCGTCCTTCAGGTTCTTGATGCCCGACAGGCCCTGGACTGGCTGGCCCCTGAGCGGAAAGCTGAGACCGGTCGGACGCGGTGCGGCCCTGTCCGACAAGGCCGACATGGCGGGAACGCTCTCCGGCGTGTCGACGCGCAGGCCTGAGGGCGCAGCGGAGCGGCCGGAGATCTGCAACTCGACCGGCGCATCCGCCGGCGGCGGCACCAGGGTCATCGCCGGCAGGATGGCGTGGCCTTCGAGGAGGGCGGGGAACCTGGTTTGGCCCGCAGCTCCCGTCGCAAAGAGCGTCAGTGCTGCAGTGACAATGCAAAGCGGTCGACGGATCGGCATATCGTGTCCCCCTGTTGTCGAAGGCCCACGGAGTACAGTGCCAGTGCTACGGTTTGCTGACGGACCTTGTGGATGCGCGCCGGATTGCAACCGAATTGCAACAAAGTCGTGGCGGTATGTCACCGGCTTGGCCTACACCCGGACTGTGCCCAAGGAGCCCATCATGCGCGTAGCCGACGAAGACCAGAACGATCCCGACGATATCGGCTCGAACGCCAGCACCGAGACTTCGATCGGCGAGTTCATCGGGCGTCGCCAGACGCTCATGGGGCTGGCCGGATTGGGGGGCCTCTCGACCTTCAAGCGCTCGACGGCGCTGGCCCAGAACGGCACGCCCTCGACCTTCACCTTTAAGGAGGTGGCGCACAGCAACGACCCCGAGCAACACATTCCCGAAGGCTACGAGGCGCAGATCCTGATCCGTTGGGGCGACCCGGTGCTGAGCGGCGCGCCGGCCTTCGATCCCAACAAGCTCACGGCGGCGGGCCAAGCCAGGCAGTTCGGCTACAACAACGACTTCCTCGGTCTGCACCCGCTGCCGCAAGGCAGCCGCGGCAGCGACCGCTTCCTGATGGTGGTGAACCACGAATACACCAACACCGGCCTGATGTTCGCCGGCCTCGGCACCGGCAAAGCCGCGCGCCTTGGTGCGAGCCGCGAGCAATGCGAGATCGAGATGGCGGCGCATGGCGGCGCGGTGATCGAGATCGTGCGCGAGAACGGCAAGTGGAGCGTCGTGCCCGACAGCAAGTACGCCCGCCGCATCACCGCCGACACGCCGATGCGCATCGCCGGCCCGGCGAGCGGCCACGATTTGCTCAAGACCTCGGCCGATCCGACGGGCACGCGCGTCAACGGCATGTTCAACAACTGCGCTGGCGGCGAGACGCCGTGGGGCACGTGGCTGACCTGCGAGGAGAGTTTCAACAACTACTTCGGCGGCCTTGCCACCAAGACCGCCAACGCCGAGCCGTTCAAGCGCTACGGCGTCGGCGCCGGCCGGCCGCGCTACGCTTGGGGCCAGCATTTCGCCCGCTTCGACGTCGAGAAGGAGCCGAACGAACCCAACCGCTTCGGCTGGATCGTCGAGATCGATCCCTACGACCCCGAGGGAACGCCGGTGAAGCGCACGGCACTCGGCCGCTTCAAGCACGAGGGCTGCCACCACACGCTGGCCAAGGACGGCCGCGTCGTCTTCTACATGGGCGACGATGAGCGCTTCGACTACGTCTACAAGTTCGTCACGGCCAGGCCGTGGAACCTCACGGATCGCGCCGCCAATCGCGACCTGCTCGACGACGGCACGCTCTTCGTCGCCCGCTTCGCGGCCGACGGCAAGGTGACGTGGCTGCCGCTGGTGCACGGCGAGGGCCCGCTGACGGCGGCCAACGGCTTCGCCAACCAGGCCGAGGTGCTGATCAAGTGCCGGCTCGCCGCCGACCTCCTGCAGCCCACGCCGATGGACCGGCCAGAGGACATCGAGGCCAACCCGGTGACCGGCAACGTCTTCGTCGTGCTGACCAACAACGGCTCGCGCAAGCCCGAACAGGTCGACGCCGCCAACCCGCGCGCCGCCAACAACCACGGCCACATCATCGAGATCGTGCCCAAGGACGGCGATCACGCGGCACTCGAGGCGGGCTGGTCGATCTTCCTGGTGGCGGGCGATCCGGCCCGACATCAGGGCACCGCCTATCATCCCGGCGTGTCCCAGCACGGCTGGCTCACGTCACCCGACAACATCACCTTCGACAGCAAGGGCCGCCTGTGGATCGCCACCGATGCGGCCGAGGCGGCGGGCATCGCCGACGGCGTCTTCACCACCGATGTGAGCGGCCCCGGCAAAGCGCTAACGCGTGCCTTCTACGGCGCGCCGATGGGCTCGGAAGTCTGCGGGCCGACGCTGACGCCGGACGACACGACCCTGTTCATCGCCATCCAGCATCCCGGCGAGACCAAGGGCTCGACCTTCGAGACGCCGTCGACGCGCTGGCCGGATTTCAAGGACGGCATGCCGCCCCGGCCGTCGATCGTCGCCATCACCAAGAAAGGTGGCGGCGCGCTCGGCTCCTAGGCTCTAATCGATCACCGCCATGGCATCCATCTCGAACAGCCAGTTGGGCTAGGCGAGGCGGGGGACGTAGATGAAGGTGCTCACCGGGGTGCCGCCGTGTTGACGTAACGGTCGCGGATGGCGCGATAACCATTGCGCAGCTCCTGGGTCACCGAGATGTGGCAGTAGTTGTTGATTTTCACCAGGTTCTTCCAGTCGCCGCCCGCGGCCTTGAGCGCGAGGCCGAGGTTCTTGAACACCTGCTCCACCTGGGCTTCGAAGTTGCCTTCACCGACCATCTTGTCGTTGACGTCGTGCGGCACCTGACCCGCGATCAGCACCAGCTTGCCGCTGGTGATCATGCAGATCTACGAATAGCCGCGCTTGGCCATGGTTGGCGGAACGGAGAGCTTGACCGTCATGGTGGACCTCAGACGTTGAAGCGGAAGTGGAACACATCGCCGTCCTTCACGGCGTAATCCTTGCCCTCGAGCCGCAGCTTGCCGGCATCGCGTGCGCCTGATTCGCCGTTGAGACTGACGTAGTCATCGTAGGCGATGGTCTCAGCGCGAATAAAACCCTTCTCGAAGTCGGTGTGGATGACACCCGCTGCTTCCGGTGCGCGCGCCTCGCGGCGCACCGTCCAGGCGCGTGCCTCCTTTGGGCCGATCGTGAAGAACGTGACGAGGTCGAGGAGCTGGTAGCCGGCGCGCACGACGCGGGCGAGGCCGGTTTCCTTGAGGCCGAGCGAACTCAGGTACTCGGCCTGGTCTTCGGGCGGCAGCTGCGCCACCTCGGCCTCTATCGCGGCCGAGATCACCACGGCCAGCATGCCGCGCGACTTGGCATAGGCCTCGGCCTTGGCGCTGTGGTCGTTGTCGGTTGCCGCCGAACCCTCGTCGACATTCAGCACATACATCATCGGCTTGGCGGTGATGAGCTGCAGGCCGTGCAACACCGGCCGTTCCTCGGGCGTGAATACAGCGTCGCGCGCCGGCTTGCCTTCGCGCAGCGCGTCGAGCGCCTTTTTGACCACGGGCACTTCGGTCACGGCTTCCTTGTCGCCACCCTTGGCGCGTTTCTCGAGATTGGGCAGGCGCTTCTCGAGGCTGTCGAGGTCGGCCAGCATCAGCTCGGTTTCGACCACCTCGGCATCGCGTACCGGATCGACGCTGCCGCTCACGTGTGTGACGTCACCATCCTCGAAGCAGCGCAACACATGGGCGATGGCATCGACCTCGCGGATGGTGCCGAGGAACTGGTTGCCGAGCCCTTCGCCTTTCGACGCGCCCTTCACCAGGCCGGCGATGTCGACGAACTCGAGCTGCGTCGGGATGATCTTGGCCGAGCTTGCGATGGCGGAGAGCTTGTCGAGCCGCGGATCGGGCACGGCGACGCGGCCGATGTTGGGCTCGATGGTGCAGAACGGATAATTGGCCGCCTGGGCGGCCTGCGTCGCCGTCAGCGCATTGAACAGGGTCGACTTGCCGACATTGGGCAGGCCGACGATTCCGCAATTGAAACCCATAATTTACTCTTCGAGGTTCAGGCGCGCCGGGAGATCCGGCGCGGGCGCCAGGCTCGCCACCCGGCTCATGTATTTCTCGTCGGCCTTGGCGCCGCCTTCGATCAGCAGCGCCGATTCTTCGGCCAATGCCGCCAGCAGCTTGGGCACCCAGCCGGTCCTGGAATCGCGCTCGTCCGGCTCGAAGTCGCGCAGCACCCAGTGCAGCACCAGGTCCTTGTGGCCGGGATGGCCGATGCCGATGCGAACGCGGCGATAGTCTTTGCCGACATGGGCGTCGATGTCGCGCAGGCCGTTATGCCCGCCGGCGCCGCCGCCCTTTTTCATCCGCACGCGTCCAGGCGCGATGTCGAGTTCGTCATGGAAGACGACCATGCGATCGAGCGGCACTTTGAGGAAACGCACCGCTTCGCCCACCGCATTGCTCGACTCGTTCATGAAGGTCATCGGCTTCAGCGCCAGCACGCGCTCGCCGCCGAGATGGCCTTCCGCCACCTCGGCGTTGAACCGCGCTTTCCAAGGAGAGAAAACACGGCGGCGGACGATCTCGTCCACCGCCATGAATCCAACGTTGTGCCGGTGCCCCGCATAGCGCGGCCCGGGGTTGCCGAGGCCGACCAGCAGGAGCATCTGGCGACGGAGCTCGCGCTCCGCCTACTTCTTGGCCGGAGCGGGAGCCTTGCCGCCGCCAGCCGGCGCCTTGGCGCCGCCTGCCGAAGCCGCACCGCCCGCCGCTGCCGCCGGAGCCGCACCGGGGGCCGCACCCGGCGCACCTGCCGCCGGAGCCGCACCGGGAGCCGCCGCCGCGCCTTCGGCCGGAGCCGGAGCCGCTGCTGCCGCCGCGGCCTGCGCCGCTGCTTCCGCTGCCGCTTCGCGCACCACGGTCGGTGCGGCGATCGAGGCCACGGTCGCGTTCTTCTCGCGGCTCACTACGCGCACACCCTCAGGCACCTTGAGCGCCGAGAGATGGACGGAGTGGCCGATTTCCAGGCCGCTCAGGTCGACCTCGAAGAACTCGGGGATCTTGTCGGCCTTGGTGCGCACGGTGATTTCGTGCAGCACGATGTTGAGCACGCCGCCGCGCTTGATGCCGGGCGAGGAGCCTTCGTTCTTGAAGTGCACCGGCACCTGCACCGCGATAATCGACTCAGGCCCAATGCGCAGGAAGTCGAGATGGAGCGGCTTGTCCGTCACCGGGTCGATCTGCACGTCGCGCGGCAGGACGTCGACGCCCGTGCCCTCCACGTCGATGCGGAGCTTGTGGTTGAAGTAGCCTTCCTTGTGCAGGTCACGCTCGATCGACTTGGGCTCGACCGCAATCATCATCGGGGGTTGCTTGTCGCCGTAGATCACGGCGGGAATCAGTCCATCGCGACGGCTGGAACGGGCGCCCCCTTTGCCGGCCCGATCCCGCTTCTTCGCGACGACGGTTGTCGTCTCTGCCATTTTACTCTCCTGTTGGTCTCTCTTTGTCTCTCTACTGTCTCTCTGTCATCGCGGCGTGGCCTCCAGGGGTGCCCATCGCCGGATCTCTTGAATTTCTAATCGAACGCTTCCTCAATCGAAGAGGCTCGACACCGACGTTTCCTCGGAAATGCGCCGCATCGCCTCGGCCATCAGGCTGGCGATGCTGAGTGGCCGCACGTTGGGCGACGCGCGCACCGCCTCGGTCGGCTGGATCGAATCGGTGATCACCAGCTTCTGCAGCGGCGAGGCGGCGACGCGGGCGACGGCGCCGCCCGACAGCACGCCATGCGTGACATAGGCCGACACCGACTTGGCGCCTTGGTCCATCAGCGCCACGGCCGCGTTGCACAGCGTGCCGGCCGAATCGACGATGTCGTCGATCAGCACGCAGTCGCAGCCCTTGACGTCGCCGATCACGTTCATGACTTCGCTGACGCTCGCCGCCTCGCGGCGCTTGTCGATGATGGCGAGGTCGGCGTCGACGCGCTTGGCGATGGCGCGCGCGCGCACCACGCCGCCGACGTCGGGCGACACCACGGTGAGATTGGAACTCTTGATCTTGTCCTTGATGTCCTTGGAGAACACCGGGCCGGCGAAGAGATTGTCGACCGGGATGTCGAAGAAGCCCTGGATCTGCGCGGCGTGAAGATCGAGCGTGAGGACGCGGTTGGCGCCGGCATGGGTCAAGAGGTTCGCCACCAGCTTGGCCGATATCGGCGTGCGTGGACCGGTCCTGCGGTCCTGGCGCGCGTAGCCGTAGTAGGGCATCACCGCCGTGATGCGGCGCGCCGAGCTGCGGCGCAGCGCATCGATGGTGATCAGCATCTCCATCAGATGGTCGTTGGTCGGAAAGCTGGTCGATTGCAGGACGAACATGTCCTCGCCGCGCACGTTTTCCAGGATCTCGACGAAGATTTCGTTGTCGGAGAAGCGGCGGATGTTGGCCTTGACCAGCGGCAACGCCAGCTTGGCGGAGATAGCTTCCGCCAGCGGTCGATTGCTGTTGCCGGTCAAAATCTTCATATCGCGCCCCTTGATCGCCGGGCGGGCCTTCGTTAAGACGTTGATATAGAACGACAAAACGGCCGTCCCCGGCGGCGACGGGGCGGACCATACCAATGAGTCCCGGCTGTGTAAACGGCCTGAAATATCGCGGTTTTCAGGCGCCTCGGATAGTTAGTTCAGCCGCGCTGCCCGAGCCATTGTCTCTATTGCTTCGGGCTGGCGGGAGCGGACGCTGAGCGAGTCGGCGCCGCTATCCTCCCAGGCGCGATAGCGCTGGCGGATGCGGGCCGGCGGGCCGACCAGCGATTTAATGTCGACCCATTCGTCGGGCACCGAGGCGATGGCCTCGTCCTTGCGGCCGGCCAGGTAGAGTTCCTGAATGCGCTGCGCGGCGTCGCCGAAACCGCGGCGCACCATGATGTCGTTGTGGAAGTTCTTGCTACGATGGCCCATGCCGCCGACATAGAGCGCCACCTCCGGCTTCAGCCGGGCGAGCGCGCCGGCGACGTCGTTGTCGACCTCGACATGCACCGAGGCCTGGATCGCGAAATCCTTGAAGCCCTTGCCGTTGCCGGCGCGGCGGAAGCCCTCCTCGAGCCATGGCCGGTACTCCTCCATGGCGCCCGGCATGAAACCCATCGGCAGCCAGCCGTCGGCGATCTCGGCTGTGAGCTTTACCGTCGCCTCGTTGCCGGTGGCGAGATAGATCGGAATGTCGGGATTCATGTGCAGGATCGATTTCAGCGGCTTGCCGATTCCCATGGCGCCGGGTCCGGCATAGGGCAGGCTGATCTCGCGGCCGTCATGCGTCACCGGCGCCTCACGGCGGAAGATCTTGCGCATGATCGCGACGTAGTCGCGCATGCGCCAGTAAGGCTTGCCCCACGGCTCGCCGTACCAGCCTTCGACGATCTGCGGACCCGACACGCCGAGGCCGGCGATGAAGCGACCGCCGCCGGCCATGGCATCGACCGTTGCCGCCGACATCGCGGCATTGGCCGCCGTGCGGGCCGCGAGCTGCATGATGCCGGTGCCGAGTTTGATGCGGCTGGTGTGGGCGGCGAGGAAGGCCAGCGGCGTCACCGCGTCGGAACCGTAGGCCTCCGCCGTCCACACCGAATCGTAGCCCAGCTCCTCGGCGCGCTGCACGAGCTTCACCGGAATATCGAGATGCGCGCCGGAATAGCCGATCGACAGGCCCAGTTTCATGACTCAGCCGCCCAGTTGACGCTTCAGCTCGGCCCAGCGGTCGAGGATCGGCATGATCCCGTCTTCCTTCTCCGCCGGCAGCGAGAAGACGACGCGGTCGATGCCTATCTCCTCGCAGAAGCGCAGGCGGTCGATCTCGTCGGGCACGCGGAAGATGCTGATCGGCAGGGTGGCGGGATCGCGGCCGGACTCCGTCGCCAGATTGCGGAACTGCTCGATGATGACGCCGATGCCGCCCTTCTCCAGTCGGTCGGCACGGGGAATCCAGCCGTCGCCATAGCGGATGGCACGCCGCGCGGCATAGGGGAAGGCGCCGCCGACGATGATCGGCGGATGCGGCTTCTGCGCCGGCTTCGGCCACTGCTTCATCTTGTCGAAGTTCACGAACTCACCGTGATACTCGGGCTCTTCCTGGGTCCATATCTCCTTCATCGCCTCGATGCGCTCGCGCGCCAGCTTGTGGCGGGAGCCAAATACCGTGCCGTGGTTCTCGACCTCGTCCTGGTTCCAGCCGTTACCGACGCCGAACAGGAAACGGCCGCCCGAGAGCTGGTCGAGCGTCGAGACCATCTTGGCGGTGACGATCGGGTCGCGCTGGGTCAGTAGCGCGATGCCGGTGCCGATCCGGAGCCTTTTCGTCACCGTGGCGGCGGTATTGAGTGCCAGGAACGGATCCATGATGTCGTAGTAGGGCCGGATCAACGGCCCGCCCGCCGGATAGGGCGTCTTGCGCGAGGACGGGATGTGCGTGTGCTCGGGCACCCACAGCGATTCGAAGCCCCGCTCTTCCAGCGCGCGCCCCAGCGGACCCGGCTGCATGGAGTCCGTGGTGAAGAACATCACCGCGCCGATTTTCATGATGGAGATCCCCTGTTGAGGTGGGATTGTCGTTGTGGCCGTTCGGGCGATCAAGGTCCTTCCCCGACGGTTCCGGCCCTCGAAAGGCTCAGGGCGCGGCCATCTCGCACAGGCGTTTCCAGTCACGAACCCAGCAGCAGCGGTGATCGAAATTCGGGATGACGATCAATCGGGTCATGGCGCCGGGCCCAAGCTTGCCCAGTGCCGAGCGGATCGAGCCGACCGGCACCATGGTATCCCGCTCTCCGGCAAAGGCCACCAGCGGCACGCCGGAGAGCGCGCGCATGACCCATCGGCGACTGCGAACCCTCGAGCGGCGACAGGCTCAGGTGGCGCGTCCAGTCCGCCGGATCGAGCGGTGCGGCCACGGCGATCAGCAAAGCCACGTCGCGCCGGCGGGCCGCGACGAGGGCGGCGACCACGCCGCCGCCGGAATAGCCCACCAGCACTAGGGGGCGCCCCGGATGGCGCGCGTGCTCGCGGCCGACGGCGTCGTCGACGGCGGCAATCACCGGCTCGGCGAAGCGGCCGAGCGTCCAGTCGCGTACCGTGCAGCGCGGATCGCCGCGGCCCGGTGCGAACTGGCAGGGACGTCCGAGCCAGGCGACCGCCGGCCCGGGATCGGCGGCCGCCGGGCGCAACGCCAGCGGATCGACCGGCGTCGGGTCGGTGGAAGGCGTGCGCTGCTCGAGATAGGCGATGCCGTCGCCCTCGATATAGACGAAGAGCGGCCCCGGACGCTGTGCGGATCGGCTACGAACGGCCGCTGCCCCTTCATGATGGAAGTCCCCTGCCCGAGTTGGGTTGCGCGGCCTACTTCTTCTGCGGCGCGTAGAAGACCGTGTCGATCTCGACGATGTCGTCGTCGAACAGGCGCTGGATTTCTATCATGGTGCGCGGCGGATAGGGCGGCTTGCCCCAGAGCTCGGCCTGCACCCTGTCGACGATCGGCGCGTAGCGGTGCAGGTCGCTGAGATAGACGGTAACGCGCACGCAATCGTGCAGGGTGGCGCCTTCCGATGCGGCCAGCATCCTGATGTCGAGGAAGGCGCGGCGGATTCGGGCCTCGGGCTCCTTCTCCAGCTCGTTGGTCGCGGGATCGAAGCCCTGCATGCCAGCCAGGAAGACGAAGTCGCCGGCGCGGGCGCCGAGGCCCTAGGCGCCGACCGCCTTGGGCGCGCCTGGCGGGTTGATCGGCTTCACGCCGTTGGGCGACGTTTGGGCCAAAGCCGGTGCCGTAGCCACGGCCAACGCCGCAAGAGCAGGCAGAAGAAGTCGTTGCAGCGTTGTCATCTCAGCCGTGCGGGTTTGCAACGAAGGGCCACTGTGTCTTGTCGACCTTGGTGTAGGGCAACAGCGACCAGTCCGGCACCAGCGCGCCGGGTGCCGCCACGTACACGACCTCCGACGCAATTGGCGCGTAGGCCGCGTGGAAGTGCTGCATCGATTTCACCACCACGACCTTCTTGGTCGAGGGGTCGACGCCGAGCTTGGTGAAGCAGTCGAGGCTGTGGCACTGGCTGCGCTTGGTGTTGACGATCACCGTCACGCCGCCGATCTGCAGGGCGGCAGCATCGCCGATCGGGTTGGTGCCTTTGCGCTGGCCGCCGAACTGGATGAAGACTTCCTTCTCGAGCTTCAGCACCTTGGCGCGGCAGTCGATCGGCGGGCCCGATTGCGGCCCGAGCTTGCCGCCCAGGCGCAGGTCGAGCTCGGCACCTTCGCCGACCTCGAAGGCGAGCTTCACCGCGCCGGGATCCCAGAACATGGCGATGGCGGCGTCCTCGATCTTCTTGTCCAGAAGCTCGCGCAGGATGAAGGTCGAATCGGAGGCCGCCCCGCCGCCGGCATTGTCCGAGACGTCGGCCAGCACCATCGGCTTGGGCAGGTTGTGCGACTGGGCGCGTGCCATGGCCGTGCCGAGCGTGACGTAAGGCGGTTGCGTGGCCGACCGCATGGCGAAGAATTCCTGGCCGAGTTCCTTGGCGAACTTTTGGGCCTTGGGCCTGTCGTTGTCGGTGACGACGATGATCTTGCTGCTCATCTCCTTGATGTCGGACCACGGGAAGCCGTGGGCGATCGAGAGCGACAGCACGCCGTCCTTGCCTTCCATCGACGATAGCTTGTCGACGAAGCCGCGCATCGGCTCGCGCGTGGTGTGGAACACGCCGATCATGCGGCAGTCCCAGGCGGCCATCACCGGCTTGGTGCGGCCCTCGATGGCGCCTTCCATCACTGTGAAGAGATCCTCGGCGCGCTCCGAGACGTCGACATGCGGATATTCCTTGAACAGTACCAGCACGGTGGCATCGCGGAAGGTGCCCTCGCCGATGTTGCAATGGAGATCGAGTTCTACGCCGACCGGCACGTCGGGCCCGACGACCTTGCGGACGTGCGCCAAAACGTCGCTTTCGCAGTCGTCATAGCCCTCGGCCACCATGGCGCCGTGCATCGAGAGGAACACCGCATCGACCGGCATCGCTGCCTTGAGGTCGGCCACGATCTCGTCGCGGAAGGCCTCGTAGACCTTCTTCACCGTCCTGCCGGCCGGCATGGCGAAGGCGCAGAGGCTTTCGACCGTCCGCCAGCCCTTGGTGTCGGCGCGCTGCTTCCACACCGATAGCGGTGCGCCGAACATCGGGATGTTCTTGCCGTAGCTGGCGTTGCGGAAGAGACAGGTCTCCTCGAAGAGCTGATGTCCGGTGGGAATCGACGCAAAAGTGTTGGTCTCGGTGCCGAGGCAGGCGGTGAAGATTTTTTTCATACAGCGAGTTTGCTAGGAGGCGAGGGCCCTGTCCATCAGCTGCACTTCCGCCGTTCCGAGATCGGCCGTGCCGAACTGCGCGAATCTTTCGCCAGCGAGCCGCGCATCGGCTCACCGTGCTGTTCAGCTCGGTGCCGGTGGTGGCCCTGATCCCGGTGATCGCCCGGCTACTGGGCTACGACACCTCGACGGTTCTGGCGATCGTGGTGATCATCACCTTCTTTCCGTCCTTCGTCTTCGCCTCGTCGGGCCTGCGCTCGCCGCCGGCGGGCAGCGAGGACCTGTTCCGCGTACTCGGCGCCTCGAAGCTCTCGATCCTGACGCGGCTTGCCTTGCCGTTGGCGCCGCCCAACCTCGCCATCGCCTTCAAGTTGGCGGCGGAGCACGCCATTCTGGCTGCCATGGTGGCGGAGTTCCTGATGGGAACGACGGGGCTGGGCTATCTCGTCGCCAAAACCAAGTCGGATTTCCAGACCGAGCAGGCCTTCGGCGTCTCGGCTGTCGCCACGATCATTTCGGCTGCCGCTTTCCTGGCGGCGGGATGGATCGAGAGGCTGGTGCGGGGCAGGTACGCCTGAGCCAAAAGTCTGTATCGGAAGGGGGGACGAAAAGTGAAACGAATCGCGAATAATGCCTATGCTACATGCATCGGAGATGTCTCACCCGAGTGAGACTCCGGTGAGACACTGTCGTCCTTTATTCGGCGACAGCGCCGGAGTCCTTGACGGCCTTGCCCCACTTGGGCACGTCGCGTTGCAACACTTCGGTAAGCCCGGCTTGCGGCGAGGCCACCACGACCAGGCCGATCTTGGCCAGGCGTTCCTCCACCTCGGGCTGGCGCAGCGTGGCGGCGATCTCCCGGTTGAGCTTCGCCGCGACATCGGCCGGGATGCCGGGCGGGCCCATGATGGCCAGCCAGCTGTCGCCTTCGAACAGGATGTCGCTCTCGATGAAGGTCGGCACGTCGGGCAACGCCGGCGATCGCTTCGACGAGGCGATGCCTAGCGCCCGCACCTTGCCGGCCTGAATATGCGGCAGCGCGGTGTTGACGCTGACCGACGACAATTGCACCTCGCCGGCCAGCAGTGCCTGCACGGCCGGGGCGCCGCCCTTGTAGGGAACGTGCACCATCTCGATCCCGCCCGCCGCGGCGCGGAACATCTCCACGGTCAGGTGCGATCCGTTGCCGGTGCCGGCGGAAGAGTAGGTGAGCTTTCCCGGTTGGCTCTTGGCCAGTGCCACGAACTCCTTGGCGTTTGCGGCGGGTACCGACGGGTGCATGATGATCACGGTCGGGAAGGTGGCCGCGAGCGTGATCGACGTGAAGTCCTTGAAGACATCGTAGGCAAGCTTCGCACCGTACAGTGTGGGAGCGATGGCGTGCGTGCCGTTGTCGGCCACCACCAGCGTGTAACCGTCGGCAGCCGATTTGGACACGAGCGCGCAGCCCACCGTTCCGCCGGCGCCCGGGCGGTTCTCCACCACGACCTGCTGGTTGACGCGTTCCCCGAGCTTCTGCGCCAGGATGCGGCCGAACGTGTCGGAGTTGCCGCCGGGGGCGTGCGGCACGATCAGCCGGATCGGCTTCGACGGGAAGATGATCGTCTGCCCGGCGGTCGGAAGCACGCGGGAAGCGGCAAGTGCGCCGATGAACCCGAGCGCCTGGCGACGTCGTGTGTTGGCCATGTGTTTCTTCTCCTTGGGCGCTCCACTGCGTGGAACGCCTAAGCCGCGAACTTGCCAAATTCCCAGTTGCGGCCGGGAGCGGCGGCGAACAGGGCCTTAGTGTACTCGTGCGTCGGCGCGCCGAACACCTGCTCGGCCGAGCCATACTCGACGACGCGGCCCTTGCTCATCACCGCGACGTAGTCGCAGATCTGGGCTGCGACGCGCAGGTCGTGGGTGATGAACAGCACTGCGAGGTTCAGGCGCTGGCGGATCTCGTCAAGAAGCTCGAGCACCTGCTTCTGCACCGAGACGTCGAGCGCGGAGACCGCCTCGTCGGCGATTAGCAGCTCGGGTTCCATGGCGAGCGCGCGGGCGATGCAGATGCGCTGGCGCTGGCCGCCGGAGAACTGGTGGGGATAGCGGTCGAGCGAATTGGGATCGAGCCGCACAGTTTCCATCAGCTTGCGCGCCCGCACCAGCGCCTCGTCGCGCTTCAAGCCAAAATTCATCGGGCCCTCGATGATCGATTCACCGATGGTAATGCGCGGGTTCATCGAGCGGTAGGGATCCTGGAAGACGATCTGCACGCGCCGGCGGTGCGGGCGCAGCTTGCCGGCCGGCATGGTGGCGATCTCGGTGTCGCCGAGGAAGATCTTGCCGCCGGTCGGGTCGATCAGGCGGGCGATGCAGCGCGCCACCGTCGACTTGCCCGATCCAGATTCGCCCACGATGCCCAACGTCTCGCCGCGGCGGATGTCGAGGTCGACGTCGATGGCGGCCTTCACGACGCGCGCCTTCTGGAAGAAGGCGCTGCCGCTGTAGGTCTTCTCGAGCTTCTCGGTGCGCAGGACGGTAATGCCTTCCTTGCGCACGCCGCGGTGAACGGGATGGATCGACGGCACCGAGGAGATCAGCATCTTGGTGTAGCCATGGCCGGGCCGCGACAGGATCTGCTCGGTGGTGCCCATCTCGACCAGCTGGCCCCAGCGCAGAACGGCGACGCGATGGGCGATCTCGGCGACGACGCCGAAATCATGGGTGATGAACAGTACGCCAGTGCCTTCCAGTGTCTGCAATTCTGCAATCAGCTTCAGGATCTCGGCCTGCGTCGTGACGTCGAGCGCCGTCGTCGGCTCGTCGGCAATCAGCAGCACCGGGTTGAGCACCAGCGCCATGGCGATCATGATGCGCTGGCGCTGGCCGCCCGAGAGCTGGTGTGGGTAGGAGGCGTAGATGCGCTCGGGCTCGGGCAGCTTCACGCGCTCGAGGATGGCGATGATCTTGGCTTTGCGCTCGGCGGCGTCAAGCTTGGTGTGGGTCTCCAGCACCTCGTCGATCTGCATGCCGCAGGTCATGACCGGGTTCAGCGCCGTCATCGGCTCCTGGAAGATCATCGACATGCGCGTGCAGCGCAGTTCCCGCAGGCGGGTTTCGTCGGCCGTCAGGATATTCTCGCCCTCGAGCAGGATCACGCCCTCGGTCGGCTTCAGCGCCTTGGCGAGCAGGCCCATGACGGTGAAGGCGATCACCGACTTGCCCGAGCCTGATTCACCCACGAGACAGACGATCTCGCCGGGATTGACGGTGAAGCTCACCTTTTCGACGGCGAAGGCGCGGTCGGCGCCCTTCGGCAGGGAGACGGAGAGATTGCGGACTTCGAGGACGGGCCTCTTGTCGGTAACTTTGTCGGACATCAGACTTTCTTGCTCATCTTGGGATCGAGCGTGTCGCGCAGCCCATCGCCCATGATATTGATTGCCAGCACGGTCAGAGCAAGGAAGATGCCAGGATACATGATGTTATGCGGGAACACGCGGAACAGCGTGCGGCCTTCGGCCATGATGTTGCCCCAGCTCGGGATTTCCGGCGGGATGCCGATGCCGAGGAACGACAGGATCGCCTCGGCCAGAATCGCGGCGGCGGCGATGAAGGTGCCCTGCACGATCAGCGGCGCGATAGTGTTGGGCAGGATGTGGCGGAACATCAGCGTCCAGGTCGGCGTGCCGACCGAGATCGCGCCCTCGACGTAGGGTTCTTCACGCACCGTGAGCACGATCGAGCGCACGAGTCGCACGACGCGCGGTACGTCGGGCACGACGATGGCGAAGATCACGGTGATGAGGCCGGCGCGCCAGATCGAGACCAGCGCGATGGCGAGCAATATGCCCGGTATCGCCATCAAGCCGTCCATGATGCGCATGATGATGCCGTCGAGCCGTCTTATGTAGCCCGAGACTAGGCCGATCACCGTGCCGATGCCGACGGCGCAGATGGCGACCGAGACGCCGATCATCAGCGAGACGCGCGTGCCGTAGATGACGCGGCTATAGACGTCGCGGCCGAGGCTGTCGGTGCCCATTAGCACGGTGCGCTTCAGCGTCTTGCCGTCTTCCAGCTTGAAGGTGATCTCGGTGCCCGGCTTCTTGTTGCGCGCCGCGGGATCGATGCGCGTCGGATCGACAGTGCCGAGAAACGGCGCCAGGATGGCGATCGTCAGCATGATCAGCAGAATGACACCGCCGAAGATCACGCTCGGGTTACGGACGGCCAGCGCCCACAGGCTCTTGCGCTTGGTCGCCGCCGAGGCGATCGAGGCTGAATCGACGACGTGTTCGGTGATTACGGTCAATAGCGGATCCTCGGGTCGAACAGGGTGTAGCCGATGTCGATCAGGAGGTTGATCACGACATAGACCACCGAGAACAGCAGGATGACGGTCTGGATCGTCGGGAAGTCGCGGGAGAGCACCGCCTCGACGGTGAGGCGGCCGAGGCCGGGCAGGCCGAACACACTTTCGGTCACCACGGCGCCGCCGATCAGCAGCGCGATGCCGATGCCGATCACGGTCAGGATCGGCACCGCGGCGTTGCGCAGCGCATGGCGCATCAGCACGACGCGATTGGACAGGCCCTTGGCGCGGGCGGTGCGGATGTAATCCTCGTTCAGCACTTCCAGCACCGAGGCGCGCGTGATGCGGGCGATTAGGGCGATATAGATGATGCCGAGCGTGATCGAGGGCAGCACCATGCGCTCGACGAAGCCCCAGAAATTGACGCCGATGCGGATGTAGCCCTGCACCGGCAGCCAACCGAGTTCTATCGCGAAGACGTAGATCAGCACGTAACCGATGACGAAGCTCGGCACCGAGAAACCGAGCACCGAGAAACCCATGACGACGCGGTCGAGCATCGAGCCTTGCCGGTAGGCCGCCAGCACGCCGAGCGGCACAGCGGTCGATACAGCGATCAGCAGCGTGCAGATCGACAGCGCCAGGGTCGGCTCGATGCGCTGGGCGATCAGCTCGGCCACCGTCTTCTTGAAGAAGAAGCTTTCGCCGAAATCGCCCTGCAGGACGTTGCGCATCCAGATCGCGAACTGCGTCCAGATCGGCTCGTCGAGACCGAGCTTGTTGCGGATGTCGGCGATCTGGTCGGAGGTCGCGTTGTCGCCGGCAATCACCGCCGCCGGATCGCCCGGCGTCAGCCGCAGCATCAGGAAGACGAAGACCGCCACCACCGCGAGCACGGGGATGACGGCGATCAGTCGGCGGGCGATGAAATCGAGCATTTTCTCTCTAATTTTTACCCCGAGCGAAGCAAGGGGCCTTTGCTGGATCACAAAGATTCTTCGCTTCGCTCAGGATGACGGCGGGGCCGCAGCAGGCGGCCTCGCTGTCACTTCTTCTCGATGTTCCACATCACTGGCACGGGGGCCTTGAGCCAGCCCGAGACGTTGCTGCGCATGGCGCCGGGGCCATACCACTGGCCGAGCCAGCCGTACTGGGCGGTTTCCAGCGCGCGGTTCTGGACGGCCGTGGCGAGCGCCTTGGCCTTCACCGGGTCGGGTTCCTTGGCATAGGCGTCGCGGATCTTCTCCATCTCCGGATCGACCGGCCAGCCGAACCACGACTTGTCGCCCTGTGCCACCATGTAGGAGGTGGCGATCGGGTTCATGATGTCGGCGGCCACCGAGAAGGTGTGGAACACGTTCCAGCCGCCCTCTTTCGGCGGGTTCTTGTTGGTGCGGCGGGTCACCAGCGTCTGCCAGTCCATCGACTGCATATCGACCTTGAAGCCGCCCTGTTCGAGCAACTGCTTGGTGACCGGCGCGGTGTTGGTCAGCACCGGCAGCGTCGTCGACTGCATCAGCACGATGGGCGTGCCGTCGTAGCCGGCTTCCTTCAACAGCGCCTTTGACTTCTCGAAGTCGGGCTTGATGAACATGCCGTTGGGCGCATCGACGGCGTTGGGCGTGCCGCAGACGAAGACGGCGCCGCAGACCTTGTAGTACTCGGCCTCGCCGACGGTGGCCTTCAGGTAATCCTCCTGGCGCATCGAATAGAGCGCGGCCAGGCGGACCTTCGGGTTGTTGAAGGGCGGCTGCATGTGGTTGAAGCGGATGATGAACTGGTGACCCAGCGGGTTCCAGTCGACCATGGTCACGCCCTTGTCCTTCTTGAGGATCGGGATCAGGTCGTGCGGCGGCTGCTCGAGCAGGTCGATTTCGCCGGCGAGCATGGCGTTAACCTGCGTCTGGACGTCGGGCATCTCGATGATCTCGACGCGGTCGACCTTGACGACCTTGCCGCCGGCCAGGCCCGAGGGCGCCTCGGAACGCGGCTTGTACTTGGCGTTCTTGCTGTAGACGTGCTTCTCGCCGGCCTTGGATTCGGCGTTGACGTAGACGAACGGTCCCGAGCCGATCTGGCTGTCGATCTGCTTGAACGGGTCGGTGTCGGCGACGCGCTTGGGCATCATGAAGGGCACTTGCGACGACGGCTTGCCGAGCGAGTCGAGCACTAGGCCGTAAGGCTCCTTCAGCACCATTTGGAAGGTCTTGGGACTGACTTCCTTGAACTCCTTGACGAAGTCCATGAGCTTGAGGCCCATCGCGTCGCGCGCGCCCCAGCGCTTGATCGAGGCGATGCAGTCCTCCGAGGTGACGGGCTTGCCGTCGTGCCACTCGAGGCCGTCGCGCAGCGTAAAGGTCCATACCGTCTTATCGGTCGACACTTCGTACTTGTCGACCATCTGCGGCTGCACTTCGTTCTTCTCGTTCGAGGCGAACAGCGTGTCGTAGATCAGGTAGCCGTGATTGCGGGTGACATAGGCCGTCGTCCAGATCGGATCGAGGATCGTCAGGTTGCCGTTCTGCACGAACTTCAGGACCTTGCTCTGCGCCAGTGCCGGGCCGGTCGCGCCCACCACCAAGCCGGCGGCAATCGCCGCGGCGGCGATCGAATTGAAATGTCGTCGCATCGTTTTCATGATTACCCCCCCTCAACTTGATATTGCCGGTGCCGGGCGGGAGCGGATCCCCATCCGTGCCCGCCCGCCCTGTTCGAACTACTTCTTCGTTATGTTCCAGAAGACCGGCACCGGAGAAATCAGGGAGCCGTCGATATTGGTGCGCATTGCCATCGGTTGGTACCACTGACCGACATTGACGTGGGTCGGCGCTTCGACCCAGCGCTTCTGCAGGGCCTCGATGATGGCCTTCTGCTTGGCCGGGTCCAGCTCCTTGGAATACTGATCGCGCAGCTTCTCGATCGCCTCGTCGCACGGCCAACCGAACATCGCCTTGTCGCACGAGGCATTGAAGTAACCGGCCATCACCGGATTGAGAATGTCCGCCGCCACCCATGAGGTGAGGAAGGCGTGCCAGCCGCCGGCGTTCGGCGGGTCCTTTTTGGTGCGGCGTCCGACCAGCGTCTGCCAGTCCATCGACACCATGTCGACCTTGAAGCCGGCGCGCTCCATCTGAGCCTTGGCGACCGGCGCGAGGTTGGTTAGCACCTGCAGGTCGGTCGACTGCATCAGCACGATGGGCGTGCCGTCATAGCCGGCCTCGGCCAGCAGCTGCTTGGCCTTGGCGGCATTGCCGTTCAGTACGTCTTCCATGCCGGCGTTGCTTTCAATTGGCGTGCCGCAGACGAAGGGCGCCTTGCAGACCTTGTAGTATTGCGGATCGCCGATCGTCGCCTTGAGGAAATCCTCCTGGTTGAAGGCGACCATCACGGCGTGGCGGATCTTGGGATTGTCGAACGGCTTGTGCAGCACGTTGAAGCGGAAGGCGTACTGGCTGCCCAGCGGATTGCCGCTGAACAGCTTGATGTTCTTGTCCTTGGCAAGCAGCGGCAACAGATCGTGGCCGGGCGACTCGATCATGTCGATTTCGCCGTTCTGGATGGCGGCGACCTGGGTCTGCTGGTCGGCGATGGTGATCCATTCGACGCGATCGACCTTGACCACCTTGCCGCCGGCCAGGCCCGAGGTGGGGTCGGAGCGCGGCTTGTACTTAGGATTCTTGACGTAGACGATCTTCTCGCCGGGCTTCCACTCGTCAGCCTTGAGGATGAACGGGCCGGAGCCGATCACGTCCTCGAGCTTGATCTGGGTCATTGGGTCGGTTTCGGCGGTCTTCTTCGGCATCATGAAGGGCACGTTCGACGACGGCTTGCCGAGCGACTGCAGCACTAGGCCGTAGGGCTCCTTCATGTTCATCTTGAAGGTCTTGGCGTCGACCGCCTCGAGGCTGGCCACCGAGGCCATCATCTTCTGGCCCATCGAATCGCGGGCTGCCCAGCGCTTGATCGAGGCGATGCAGTCCTCGGAGGTGACGGGCGTGCTGTTGGTCCATTCGAGGCCGTCGCGCAGCGTGAAAATCCAGGTGAGCTTGTCGGCCGAGGTCTCGTACTTCTCGACCATCTGCGGCTTCGACTCGAACTTCTCGTCGTAGGCGAACAGCGTGTCCCACACCATGTAGCCGTGGTTGCGCTGGATATAGGCGGTGGTCCAGATCGGATCGAGGATCTTGACGTCGGAGTGCATCACGACCTTGAGGGTCTGCGCCTGCAACGGCGCGTCGCCCAGCATGCCGGCGGCACTCGCGGCCACCGCCAGGGCGACAGCAGCCTTCCTGAAATCGAACATGAATCACGTCTCCCTATTTCACGGCTGAATTTCTTGCAAAAATCGATCCGTCAGGTCGGACAGTAGCAGCCATCGGCCCCCCTCTGACAAGACGATTCGGCCTGCCGGCCTCGAAGGCCCTGTCCGTCCGCGTCATACGCGGGGCGAGAGGGAGGGGCCCCGTGCTTGTTCGGGGAGGGTGAGGTGTCGGGGGCCTATAGAGTAGCGATGATATTCGCCTTCAGCGGGAAGCATCGTTCTCGCAGTAGGCACCACGTCACCTTCCCATCGCTGCGCGATGGGCCCCTTACCTTTCCCTCGCTTCAGCGCCTTCACAGGCGCCTTCGCAGCGGAGAGGGGGAGTTCTCACAAGCCGCTCAGCGCGGCCGATTTAGCGCTTTCTCGAGAAGCTCGAGCACGCCTTCCGCGGCCGCGGCGGCAACCACGTCGCCGAAGCCTGCCCACGAGCCGCGCGTGGCGGCGAGCGGCACAGGGTTGGACTGTTCGAGATCGCCGACTTCCTTGCCGGCCGGGTCCTTGAGGACCCACTTGATGAGAAGCCGGCCGGTGCGGTCATCGATCGGCATCAGTGTCACTGCACCAACGACGGTGAAGGTGTCGGCGCCGGGCTTGTCGATCACGATGATCTTACTCGACCCCAGGGCGCGGCGCATGCCGGAGAAGAGCTGGCGATTGCCGTCGGACGGCGCGCCGCTGACCGGCGCCACCATGACCTTGACCTGCGGCACTTGCGACGGTGGGGTGGGCACGGTGCCGGGCTTCGCCGGCACGCCGGGTGGGCTCGTCGCGGCCGTCGCCAGTGGATCGGGTTCGGGTTCGCGCAGCACGCTCACGCCGGCCGCGACCTGGCCGGCCGAGCGCGGCTGGAAATTGGGCGGGCGGCCGATCAGGGTGGCGACGCGTGGGGCGGCCTGCTGGGCGATGCGCGAGACCAGGCGGTCGGTGGCCTCGGCGATATCCTGCGGTTGGGCGCGGGTCTTGCTGATCGCCGGGCCCTCGGTGCGGCCGTTGCGCTCGACGTACCAGGCAATCTCGATTTCGACGGCGCGTTCGACGTCCTGTGTGGTCGTGACGCCGCCCAGCCGCATCGGCGCCTCCTGGGGATGCACGACCGCCAGCACGCCGTAGGATTGCAGTTCGATTGCAAGTGCCGCCGCCACGCGGGTGCCGAGCTCGGCCGGCATGCGCCCCGGTGGCGCGACGGTGAGCTCAATCTTCTCCGGACCGGTCTGCATGCGCGACGGGAACGCCGAGTCGTGCTCGAACGGCTTCGGTGGCGCCGCGCAGCTTGCCAGGGCGAGCAGGCAAAGAACGATCAGAGCAGCGCGCATGTCGCGATCAGGCCGAGCAGGCAACAGAACATCAGGATGACGAGATACGGCATGTCAGCCGGCGAGCGCGATGGCCGAAAGGCCGCGGCCATAGTCGCGTATGCCCTTCAGCGTGTTGCGGCGGTAGCTGAAGAAGTCGGCCTCATCGGTCAGCGTGTCGTGGCCCGTCGCTTCGACGGCGACGCCCGCCTTGGCGACGCTGCTCTTCAGGTAGCCCGCGAGATCGAAATGGAAATGGCCGGCGCGTGGCGCAGTTTTGAAGAACGCCGCGTTGGCTTCATCCTGCGCCAGGAACGGCGCGGGGAACTCCGGCCCGACCTTGTAGGACGCTCGGCCGATGCAGGGCCCGATCACGGCGGCGATGTTCTCGCGCCGCGCCCCGAGCTTTTCCATGGCAGCGATCGTGGCGTCGACCACGCCGGCGAGCGCGCCGCGCCAGCCGGCATGCGCCGCACCGATCACGCCGGCGGTGGCGTCAGCCAGCAGCACCGGCGCGCAATCCGCTGCCATGGCGCCCAGTGCCACGCCCGGCCGGTCGGTCACTAGGCCGTCCGCCCTGGGCGCTCCGGGCGATGTCCAACGCTCGGCGCCCACGGTCAGCACTTGGGTCGAGTGGATCTGGTGGAGTGTCAGAAGGTCGGTTTCGCCCAGGCCGAAGGTCGCGGCGGCACGGCGGCGGTTCTCGCGCACATTGTCGGGATTGTCAGCCGAGCCGTAGCCGCAATTAAGCGACGTGAAGAGGCCGGTGCTGACGCCGCCCTGGCGGGTGAAAAATCGATGCCGGACGCCGTCCAGGGCAGCAAGAGTGGTCGCCTCAATCATGGGGGCTTCAATCATTTCGAGTCCAAAAAACCGGCGGGTGGATCGCTCTTGCCGTCGCACAGCGCCAGCACGCGAAAGAGGGTGCCCATTTGATCCGGCGCGATCAAGCGAGCCAGTGCCGCATCGATGGCCTGGCGCTGCTGCGGCGTGGTGCGCGCCTTCAGCGCCTCGGCGCGGCGCTCGATGCCGATGCGGCGCAGGAAGTCGCCCTGGCCGGTCGGGCCGAAGACCTCGGCGCCGGCGCCGCGCGCCGCGCCGGCCAGCGTGGCAAAGTCGACGTGGGCGCTGAGATCGGTTTCGCCCGGGCGATCCAGCAGGTCAGTGCCGCGATGCTTGCGCACGGCCTGCAGCGACGTGCCGGGGCCTTGCTCGTCGCGCCCATAGTCCACGATCAGCGCCCAGCCGCCGTCGAACGCCACGCGGGCGCCGATCGCAGCGGCCAGCACGACGCTGGCCTGAGAGAATTCGGCCTCGGCGCCGGTTGGCGCATCGGGCAGCACCGCAGCATAAGGCGAGACGCCCGGCGCCAGCGCGAGCTGCAGCGAGGCGCCATCGGCCGAGAGGCCGACCATGCGCTCACACCAGCCGCGCGCAGATTTGTGGAACTGCCGCACCGGCAGGGCGTCGAAGAACTCGTTGGCCACCAGCAGGATTGGTGCGGGCGGCACATCGTCGAGGCGCTCGTGCCAGGTTGGTTCGTGGATGCCGAGCGCGACCGCCTGTTCGGCACGCAGCGTTTCGTTGATCTCGACGAGATGAAGTTTGAGCGCCGCGTGAAATCCTGCCACGCGCTGCGTGGCGCGCAAGGCATCGGCCATCAGCACGCCGCGGCCCGGCCCCAGCTCGACCAGGTTGAACGACGGAGGCGCGCCCATGGCCTGCCAGCGTTCGGCCAGCCACGCGCCCAAAAGTTCGCCGAACATCTGGGAAATTTCCGGCGCCGTCGTGAAGTCGCCGGCGGCGCCCAGCGGCATGGCACGGCGGTAATAGCCGAGGCGCGGATGGCCGAGCGCCTCGGCCATGAAGTCGGCCAGCGTCATCGGGCCGGTGAGCGCGATGCGCTGCTGGATCAATCGTCCCAATTCAGTCGTGACAGTTTCGGTCGTCACGGCAGCTTGGGTTGCCTATAGGCGCGCGCGATCAGCCAGCCGCCGAACAGCACCATCGGCAGCGACAACAGCATGCCCATGGTGATCGGGCCCCAGAGATAGCCGAGATGCGCATCGGGCTCGCGCCACAGCTCGCCGACGATGCGTGCGATGCCGTAGCCGGTGCAGAACACGCCGGTCAGCAGGCCGGGACGGCGGCGGCCGTCGCTGAGCTTCCACACCGCCATGACGGCGAGTGTGAGCAGCACGCCCTCTAAAAACGCCTGGTAGAGCTGGCTGGGATGGCGCGGCAACGGGCCGCCGCGCGGGAAGATCATCGCCCACGAGACGTCGGTGGTGCGCCCCCACAGCTCGCCGTTGATGAAGTTGGCGAGCCGTCCGAAGAACAGGCCGATCGGCACCACCAAGGCCACCAGATCGGACAGCATGAATGGGCTCACCTTGTTGCGGATGGCGAAGGCTAGGATGCCCACGACTACGCCGAGCAGGCCGCCATGGAAGGACATGCCGCCTTCCCACAGGGTGAAGATGGCGAGTGGCTGGGCGAGATAGAACGCCGGCTTGTAGAACAATACATAGCCCAGTCGGCCGCCGAGGATGACGCTGATCGCCACCCAGACGAGGAAGTCGTCGATCTTCTCCGGTGTCAGCAGGCGCGGCGGCTGCTGGCAGACCCGGCGCATGATGCGCCAGCCGATCACCAGGCCAGCGATATAGGCCAGCGCATACCAGCGGATGGCGAAGGGCCCGAACTGGACCAGCACGGGATCGATGTCGGGAAAGGGGATGAGGAGCGGGGTCATGAGGCGCGTCCGTTATAGCGGGGCGATAGCGACCCTAGAATGGCATGCCCCCAAAAATGGTCGCGGCGCCGGCTTGGGGAAGCCGGCGCCGCTAAGGACTGTCCGATCAGAGCGTTTCTTTATCTTTTTACGAGAGGGGGCGTCGGACGGTCCCTTTGGCTAATTCAGGTCGATCAGGCTTCGCCGACGGTCTCGACGATCGAGGCGGTCAGCGCGTCGCTGGGGGTCTTGCCGGCCCACACGACGTACTGGAAGGCGGGGTAGAAGCGCTCACTCTCGGTGATCGCCACCTCGACGAGGTCGTTCAATTGCTCGGCCATCAGGCCGTTGGTGCCACGCAGCGGGATGGCGTGGCGGAACATCGGCAGGCCTTCCTCGCTCCACAAGTCGAAGTGGCCGAGCCACATCTTCTCGTTGATCAGTGCCAGCAGGCCGTGGATGTCTTTGTGCCGTTCGGTCGGGATGCGGACGTCGTAAGCGCAGGTGAAGTGCAGGGCCTCGACGTCGTCGCGCCAGCTGAAGAACATTCGGTAGTCGCACCAGCGGCCGGCGACCTCAACGGCGATTTCGCGGTCCGATGTGCGGTCGAAGGGCCAGTCGTTGGCTGAGATGACCTTCTCGATCATCTCGAGTGGGTTCAGATCGGCTTTTTGCCTAGTCCGCTCGTGTCGCGATAACGCCATCGACCCACTCCCCAAACCATTCCGCTCTGCGAGCCTGAAGGGCCCATCTTTCCTCGCGGTCGGCCGACATATCGTGGTGGGTACCCAACAACCCACAAGCTGTAGCCTGCCATGAGGGGACTCCCTACGCAATAGGAAATCAGGTGGGAAAACGGGAAAGAGTCAGCGATTCCATAAATTTAATCCCCAACGCTAAGATTCAAATCACAAAATTCCGCATGCCGAATCGGCCATTTCTGCCCGAAAACTGATCGCCGAATCTCGAAAGGGCAGGATTTATGCGGTTTCTATGCATTAACCGATTCTTGGCATGCAGCTTGCCGCAAGGGCGCCTCAGGGGAGGCCACAATGTCGATGTTCAAAGATCCGTTCGATGCGAAGAGCCTGTTGAGTCGCTGCTCCTGTGGCGGGGCGCACGCGCCGTCTGAGCATAAGCGCCTGACGGCCGCTCCTGTCGGCGAGGAGCAGCAATGGACCCGCGTGGTCGACGCCGCGGTTCTGCGCGCCGTCTTCCCGGTCGATGCCCAGCGCCGCCAATTCCTGAAGACGGTCGGCGCCTCCACGGCGATGGCCGCGATCTCCTCGGTGTTGCCGCTGGGTGCCGCCCGCGAGGCCGGACCAGTTCGACCTGCACCTCAATTCGCATTCCCGCCTGAACCTGATCCAGGCGCTGATCCAGGCGATCAACGCCGGCGCCGACGAGGCGCTGATGCTCGACCCGCGCGGCTTCGTGGCGTCGTGCAACTCGACCAACTTCTTCATCGTGCGCCGAGGCGAGATCTGGACCTCGACCAGCCTCTACAGCTTCAAGGGCATTACCCAGCAAAACGTGATCGATTCCTGGCGCGGCGCGGGCAATGTGGCCAAGGAATGCGACTTCACCCTGGCGCAGGTCTATTCGGCCGACGAGGCGTTCGTGACGGGGACGTTGGGTGGCGTGACGCCGGCGCCCAAAGTCGACGGCCGTCTCATTGCTGACGGCAAGGCAGGCCCGGTCACGAAAGAGGCGAGCGATCTCTATTTGAAGTCGGTTGGGGCAATCTAGTGGATCTTTATTCCGCTGCGAACTTCCGCGCCGTCCTCGGATCGCGCGTAAGAATGCCGTCGGCGAGGTCGCGGTCGATCATGGCGTCGGGCCGCTCCTCGACGCGGCCGAAGCCGGCGCCGCCGCCCACGAACATTTCCACGATATCGCCCTTGGCGAGATCGATGGCGGCCTTGCTGCGCAGCTCCTCGACCGTGCCGTTGGCGCGATAGACGCGGCAGTAGCCGCGCGTGCCCGCCTCGCCGCCCAAAAGGCCTTGGGGGGCGAGCTTGAAGCGGTCGGAGTAGATCGCAAGCTGTACGTCATCCATCAGGATCTCGCAGCGCCGGCTGAAGCCCGCGCCGCCGCGTCGGGCGCCGAGGCCAAAGGAATCTGGCGCCAGTTCGTAGCCGACGATGCGGAAGAAATCGTAGTCGATATCGAGCGACTCGACGGGGGCGTTGGAGCAGTTGCTGAGCGGCGAGTCGACGGCGTCGCAGCCGTCGGCGCCGCGCGACGCGCCGTAGCCGCCACCGAAGATTTCGAGATAGACGCTATAACCCTTCTCACCAAGGCGGGAGAGGCAGAAGGCCGTGGTGCAGTCGAAGCCCGTGGCGATGACCTGCTCGGGCAGAGCCTGGGCCAGCGCCTTCATCACCGCGTTGAACACGCGATAGGCGGGGATCATGCGCGCCCGCACCGGCGCCGGCGGCCGCGGGTTCAGGAGTGAACCGTAGGGCACCTTGATCTTCACCGGCCGCGCCATGCCCTCGTTGTAGGGAATGTCCGGGCTGGTCAGCACCGACTTCACGCAGCTCAGTGCCGCCGACAGCGTGCTGGAATAGGGGCAGTTGAGGTTGCGTTTCACCTGGCCGCAGGTGCCTTCGAAATCGATCTCGACCGAGTCCTCGGCGATGGTGACCTTGGCCTTGATGACCAGCGGCTCGTCGGTCAGCCCGTCGTCGTCGATCGCGTCCTCGCCGTAGAAGACACCCTTCGGCACCTTGGCGATGGCGGCGCGCACGCGGCGCTCGGAGTAGTCCTGCATCTCGGCCATCGCGGCCTCGACCTTGGCCGCGCCATAGCGCGCGCAGAGCTGCTTTACGCGCATCACGCCGATGGCGTTGGCGGCGAACTGCGCATTGAAGTCGCCGATGGTGAGGTCGGGCACGCGGACGTTGGCCGTGACCAGCCGTTCGAACGAACCGCCGTTCCAGTCGCGCTGGAAGTCGTACTTGCTGGGCGGGAAGCGCAGGCCTTCCTGGTAGACGTCGCTGGCATGGATGTTGAGGCCGGGCGCGCCGCCGCCGAGGTCGAGATGGTGCGCCACCGAGGCGCCGAAACCCACGACGCGGCCCTCGACGAAGATCGGCGTGAAGATGAAGACGTCGGGGATGTGCTGGCCGCCCTCGAACGGGTCGTTGTTTATGAGGAAGTCACCTTCCTTCAGCGTCTCGACCGGATAGCGCTTGAGGCAGGCGCGCAGCGTCTCGCCGATCGGGCCGAGCTGCATGGGGATGAGCTCGGCCTGCGCCACGGTGTTGCCGTTGCGGTCCATCAGCCCGGCCGAGCCGTCGCGCGCCTCGCGCAGGATGGTAGAATAGGCGGAGCGGACCAGCTTCACGCCCATCTCGCGCGCCGAGGCGATTAGCGCCTGGCTGATCACAGCGTAATCAATAGGACCCAGTGTCGTGCTCATGAATTTCTCCGCAGGATCAGATTGTCGGCCGGGTCGAGTTCGGCTGTCCAGCCCGGCGGCACCCAGGTGGTGGCCGTGTAGCCCTCGATGACGGCGGGGCCGACGATCTTCTGGCCGGCCGACAGCGCCTCGGCGGTATAGCGGGAACAATCGAGCCAGGCCTCGCCGTGGAAGATTTTCGCCTGTTCGGGCGCACGGGCGGCCAGCTTTTCACGGTCGAGGCTGGGTGCGACGCCGATCGGCAGGGTGGCGCCGACGCGGAGCGTCACGATCTCGACGGGACGGTCGAGGTTGGCGCCATGCATGAAGGTGCGGTGGTGGGCGTCGGCGAACAGTTCGGAGAGATAGGCCGCGTCGAGCGCGTCGAGCCGGTCGGCCGGGATTTCAACGCCGACCTCGAAGGCCTGGCCGACGAAACGCATTTCCAGCGTGTGCGTGTAGACGAGGTCGCCGGGCAGCTTCATGTCGGTGAACTGCGCGGCCAGTCGCGCGCGCATCTCGGCGAAGGTCTTGCCGGCTTCTTTCGCCGCCACCTCGTCGAGCTTCATCTTGCGCGTCACGGCATCAAACTTGGTGTAGTCCGACGCCACCAGCCCATAGGCCGAGATAACGCCGGCATTGGGCGGCACGACGATGGTCGAGATGCCGAGCTCCTCGGCGATGCGCGCGGCGTGGAGAGGTCCCGCGCCGCCGAACGGCACCAGCGCATAATCGCGCGGATCGCGGCCGCGTTCGGTCGAGACGAGCTGGATGGCGCGCACGATATTGGCGTCGGCGAGCTGAAGGGCCGAGGATGCGGCCTGCTCGACGCTGAGATCGAAGCGCTTGGCCAGCGGCTCGAACACGCGGTGCGCCGCCTCGCCGTCGAGCTTCATGCGGCCGCCCAGGAACGCACCGGGACGGATGGTGCCGATGACGATATGGGCGTCTGTTATAGCCGGCTCCTGGCCACCTTTGCCGTAGCAGGCCGGGCCGGGATCGGCGCCGGCGCTTTGCGGGCCGACGCGCAGCATGCCGCCGTCGTCGACCCAGGCGATCGAGCCGCCGCCGGCGCCGACCGAGACGATGTCGAGCACCGGCGTGCGGATCGGCAAGCCGTCGATCTCGCTCTCCGAGGCGAGCGACGGCCGGCCGTTCTGTACCAGGCAGACGTCGGTCGAGGTGCCGCCCATGTCGAAGGTGATGAGATCCTTGAAATTCGAGCGCGCGGCCTGGCGCGTGGCGCCGACCACGCCGGCGGCCGGGCCGGAATAGAGGGCGGTGATGGCGCTTTGGCGCATCGCCGAAGCTGGCAACCGTCCGCCGTTGGATTGCATGACGGTGAAGCGGCCGGTGAAGCCCGCCCCCGCCAGCTTGCTCTCGAAGCGCTGCAGGTAGCCGTCGATCACCGGCTGGACATAGGCCGAGAGCAGCGTCGTCGAAGCGCGCTCGAATTCGCGGAATTCGCGCGCCACCTGGTGGCTGCAGGTCACCAGCACGCCGGGCAACGCTTCGCCGATCAAGGCCGCCAGCCGCTTCTCGTGTACCGGATTGGCGTAGGCATTGAGCAGGCAGACCGCCACGGCGCGATAGCCGCCGGCCTTCAGCGCGGGGATCAGCGTCGCGCGTACGGCCGCCTCATCGAGCTCGGTTTCGACCGTGCCGTCGGCGCGCAGGCGCTCCGATGCCTCGAAGCAATCCTTGCGGCGCACCGGCGGGGCCGGCTTGGCATAGAACAGGTCGTAGATGTTGCGCCGGTCGTGGCGCTGCATGAACAGCAGGTCGCGGAAGCCCACCGTGGCGATGAACGCCACCAGCGCGCCCTTGCGCTCCAGCACGGCATTGGTGGCGACGGTCGAGCCGTGGCCGAGGTCCTTTATTCGCGAGAGGTCGATGCCCGAGGAGGTGAGTGCATCGAAGGCGCCGATATCGGGACTCTTGGGCGTGCTCGGAACCTTGGTGACGACGATGCGGCCGTCCTCGACCGCGACCAAGTCGGTGAAGGTGCCGCCGACTTCGACTCCAACGCGCATCCGCCTAGCGCCAGTCCAGCTTGGCCTGCAGCTCGGCCAGCTGCTTCTTCAGCTCCTCGTTCTCCTCGCGGGCCTTGGCGGCCATCGCCTTCACGGCGTCGAACTCGGCACGGCGGGGGATGTCCATGCCGTCGAGGATCTTGGCGATCTGGTCGCGTACGCGCGCCTCGACCTCGTCCTTGACGCCGGTCAGCGCGCCGACGGCGCTGTTCGCCACTTTCGCGAGATCGTCGAGCAGGGGATTGCGGGTCTGCATGGCGTACTCCTTTTACCGGTCCACCAAGTATGGGGAGGCGACAGGCCTGCGGCAATTGCTGCTATATAAGCATGCATGCTGTTGGTTACCGGCGGAGCGGGATTCATCGGCTCGGTGCTGGTCGCCGGGCTGGAGGCGGCGCGCGCGCCCAAGGTCGCGGTCTGCGACTGGACGACCGATCCGATGACCGGCGAGAAAAAGGGCCGCAACATCGCCAAGCGCGGCAACCTCGCCTCGGTGGTGCCGCCCGAGCGCCTCGACGATTTTCTCGAGCGCGACCGCCGCCACATCGAGGTGATCTTCCACATGGGCGCCATCAGCAGCACCACGGTCACCGACGAGGGCCTGCTGGAGCGCGCCAACGTCGAGCTGCCGCTGCGGCTCTGGCGCTTCGCCGCTGAACGCGGCATCCCGCTGATCTACGCCTCCTCGGCCGCGACCTATGGCGGTGGCGAGGCCGGTTTCGACGACGAATTTACCGGTCAGGCGATGCAGCGCCTGAAGCCGCTCAATGCCTACGGTCAGAGCAAGCACCGCTTCGATCTCGAAGTCTTGAAGATGGTGAACGCCGGAGAGAAGGCGCCGCCGCTATGGGCCGGCCTGAAGTTCTTCAACGTCTATGGGCCGAACGAGTATCACAAGGGTGGTCAGAAGAGCGTCGTCGTGGCGCTCTACGAGCAGGCGCGCGCCACTGGCCGCGCGAAATTGTTTCGTTCGCACAATCCCGACTACGCCGATGGCGGCCAGTTGCGCGATTTCGTCTGGGTGGGTGACTGCGCCGATGCGATGGTCTGGCTGTGGCGGGAAGGCCGTCAGAGCGGCCTGTTCAATATCGGCACCGGCAAGGCGCGTTCGTTCCTCGACCTGGCGCGCTCCACCTTCGTCGCCATGGGCCGCGAACCGGCCATCGACTTCGTCGACACGCCGGCCAATATCCGCGAGCGCTATCAGTACTTTACCGAGGCGCGCATGGAGCGCCTGCGGGCCGCCGGCTACGCCAAGCCCTTCACCTCGCTCGAGGATGGGGTCGGCAGGTATGTCCGGGACTTCCTCGAAACAGGCGATCCCTACTGGTAGCATCCGGCCGATAAATTCCGGAGGGACAGACGTGAGCTTGGTCAAAGTCGAATCGAGCGAAGGCATCACCACCATCACGATGACGCGCGCCGACAAGCGCAATGCGTTGAACCAGGAGCTGTGCGACGCGCTTTACGACGCCTATCGCGGTTTCGAGGCGGGCAGCGACCAGGTCGCGATCCTGCAGGCCGACGGCCCGGCCTTCTGCGTCGGTGCCGATCTCAAGGCCGCCCCCTCGGCGATGTGGAAGGCCGTCCCGCATGTCAGCCATCACCTCACCAAGCCGGTGATCTGCGCGACGCAGGGCTGGGTGATTGGCGGCGCCATCTGCATGGTCATGACCTGCGATCTCATGGTCTCGGCCGACACGACGAAGTTCATGTATCCCGAGGCCAAGGTCGGCGTGTTCGGCGGCCTGATGCCCGGCATCGTGTCGCGCATGCCGCACAAGGTGGCGATGGAATTGCTGCTGCTGGGCGAGGAGATTTCGGTCAAGCGCGCCTATGACGTCGGCTTCGTCAACAAGGTCGTGCCGCTCGGTGAGGAGCGCAAGGAGGCGCGTCGCATGGCCAAGATCATTGCCGATTCAGCGCCGCTGGTGATCCGCACCCTGCGCGACTTCGCCAACCAGACCCTGCCGCGCGGTCCGGCCGAGATCTTCGTGCCCGAGCGCTTCAAGCTCGAAACCATCGCCAACAGCGCCGACCGCAAGGAAGGCGCTTCGGCCTTCGCCGAGAAGCGCCCGGCGAAATTCAAGGGACGCTGAACATGGGCAAGCTGCTGCTGGTCGGAAGCGGCAAGATGGGTGGCGCCATGCTGGAAGGCTGGCTGGCGCGCGGTCTTGCGGCATCGGACGTGATCGTCGCCGAGCCGATGGAAGCGGTGCGGCCGAAGAAGCCCGGTATGCGCTCCGTGGCCTCGTCGGCCGAAGTCGTCGACATGCCGGAGATCGTCGTACTGGCGGTGAAGCCGCAATCGATGGACGGCGTCCTGCCCGACCTCAAGCGCTTCGCCGACAACGGCGCGGTGTTCCTGTCGATCGCCGCCGGCAAGACGCTACGCTATTTCGCGGGCCACCTCGGCGCTGGCGCCAAGGTCGTGCGCTCCATGCCCAACACACCTGCCGCGGTGCGCCAGGGCATCACGGTGGCGACGCCGTCGAAGGGCGTGTCGGCGGCGGAGCGAAAGCGCTGCCACGATCTGCTCGAGGCCGTGGGCCAGGTGCTGTGGGTCGACGACGAGGCGCTGCTCGATCCGGTGACGGCGCTGTCAGGCAGCGGCCCGGCCTATGTGTTTCTTCTGGTCGAGGCGATGGCGGCGGCGGGCGCCAAGCTGGGGCTCACGCCCGACATGGCCATGCAGCTCGCGCGCGCGACGGTTTCGGGCAGCGGCGAGTTGATGCGCCAATCGAGCGATCCGGCGTCGCAGCTGCGCATCAATGTCACCAGCCCCGGCGGCACGACGGCCGAGGCGCTGAAGGTGCTGATGGCGCCCGACGGCATCCAGCCGGTGTTCGACAAGGCGCTGGCGGCGGCGTCGCGGCGTTCGAAGGAACTCGCGGGATGAGCGACAAGCGCGAGGCGGCGCTCGACGCCTTTCTCCGCCTGATCGGCGAGCGGGGTTTTGCCGCCGTCACCTTGCGCGATGTGGCGCAGGCGGCGGGGCTGGGATTGGCCGAGCTCTATGGGCTCTTTCCCGACAAGGTGGCGCTGGCCTCGGCCTTCATGGCGCGTATCGACACCGAAGTGCTGGCCGGAGTCCGCCTGTCCAACGATCCCGAGGAGACGGCGCGCGACCGGCTGTTCGACACCATGATGCGCCGCTACGACGCGCTGAAACCCTACCGCGCCGTTCTGCGTGCGCTGCGCCAGGCGGCGACTAGCGACCCGCTGCTGGCGCTGGCCCTCAGCCCGGCGCTGCGCCGCTCGATGGCCTGCATGCTCGAGGCGGCCTCCCTGCCGGCCGACGGCATTTCTGGTGCGGCGCGGCAGAACGGGCTCCTGGCCATCCACTACATCGTCTCGAGGGTCTTCGACCGCGACGAAAGTGCCGATTTGTCGAAGACAATGGCAGCCCTCGACCGGCGGCTCAAGACAGCCGAAAAATGGGTTCAACTCCTTGAAAAATATGGTAAATCCATTTTGCCAAAGGAGCGACCACGGCCTCCAGAATCTCCTGTAACCTGACTATATTGTGCAGTGCACAAAACTGTCCCTTGACTTGGCGCCGGGCATCCCTAAATTCTCTTTTGTTGTGCACCGCAACATAGCGAGCTACCGAGTTCAGATACCCGAGCCATTCCCAAGGAGCATCCCATGTACGCCAACGCCGCCTTCAAGAATCCTTTCGCCGACTTCGACTTCAGCAAGTTCACCGGCGAGTTCAAGTTTCCGATGCTGAACGCCGAGACCATGGTCGAAGCCAACCGCAAGAACATCGCCGCCATCACCGCTGCCAACACCACGGCCGTCGAGTCGTTCAAGGCGATCGCCCAGCGCCAGACCGACATGATGCGCTCGGCGATGGAAGATTTCTCCAAGGCCGGCAGCGAGCTGATGTCCGCCGCGACCGTCGAGGAGAAGGCCGCCAAGCAGATCGACTTCGTCAAGAAGACGTATGACGTCGCCGTCGCCAACACCAAGGAACTGGTCGAGCTCTACAGCAAGGGCCACACCGAGGCGTTCGCCGCGTTGAGCGCCCGCGTCGCCGAGCTGACCGAAGAGGTCAAGGCCGCGATCGCCGCCAAGAAGTAAGACCGACCGGCGCTTGCGCGGACGGCGAGAAGGGGCTGCCTTATGGGCAACCCCTTTTCTTTTGGTTAGGCTGCTGCCATGAGCGATCAGATCACTTACGACGACTTCGCCAGGGTCGACATCCGCGTCGGCACCATCCTCGAAGCCAAGCCGCTGGAGGGCGCGCGCAAGCCGGCGCTACAGCTCGTGATCGATTTCGGGCCGGAGATCGGCACTAGAAAATCCTCGGCCCAGATCACCGTGCATTACACGCCGGAGTGCCTGATCGGGCGCCAGGTCGCCGCAGTGGTCAATTTCCCACCGCGCCAGATCGGCAAGTTCATGTCGCAGGTGCTGACCCTAGGCTTTCCGGCACAAGACGGCGGCGTCGTGCTGTTCGCGCCCGACCAGGTCGTGCCGAACGGCGGCCGGCTCTTTTAGAAGACCTTGTGGATCCAGCCGTGCGGGTCCGGCGTACGGCTGCGCTGGATTTCGACCAGCGCCGACCTCAGCTCCTCCGTCCGCGTGCCCGGGCCGCCATTGCCGATCTTGAACTCGCCCTCGGGAGTGCGAACCGTGCCGATCGCCGTCACGACCGCGGCGGTGCCGCAGGCGAAGGCCTCGCGCAGGCGGCCGCTGCCCGCGTCGGCCTTCCACTGGTCGTAGGAATAGCGTTCCTCGCGCACAGCGATTCCCTTGTCCTTGGCCAGCGTGAGGAGGGAGGAGCGGGTGATGCCCGGCAGGATCGTGCCGCCGAGCGGTGGCGTCGACATCGAGCCGTCGTTGAAGACGAAGAACACGTTCATGCCGCCCAGCTCTTCCACCCACTTGCGCTCGGCGGCGTCGAGGAACACGACCTGGTCGCAGCCGTGCCGGGTCGCTTCGGCCTGCGCGAGCAGGCTGGCGGCGTAGTTGCCGCCGCACTTGGCCGCACCCGTGCCGCCCGTCCCGGCGCGCGTGAATTCCTGGGAGACCCAGACCGACACCGCATCGGCGCCCGACTTGAAGTAGGAACCGACCGACGAGGCGATGACGATGAAGAGGTAATCCGATGAGGGCTTCACGCCGAGGAACGTCTCGTTGGCGAACATGAAGGGCCGGATGTAGAGGCTGCCGTCGCCGCCCGGAATCCAGTCGCGGTCGATGTTGACGAGCTGGTCGACGGCCTCGAGAAAGATCTCCTCGGGCAGCAGCGGCATGGCGAGCCGCTCGGCCGATTGCTGGAAGCGGCGCGCATTCTCGCGCGGACGGAACAGGGTCGCGCCGCCGCCGGCGGTCTTGTAGGCCTTCAGGCCCTCGAAGATCTCCTGGGCGTAGTGCAGCACGGCCGCGGCTGGATCCATCGAAATGGGGCCGCGCGGCTCGACCCGCGCATCGTGCCAGCCGTCGGCATCGCTGTAGTGGATGGTCACCATATGGTCGCTGAACACCCGGCCGAAGCCGGGGTTGGCCAGCAGGGCGGCACGCTTGTCGGCGGAGACTGGCGAGGGGTGGGGATGGCGGACGAACTTAAGGGACTGCGTCTTGGACATGGCTCTCTCTGATTTTGCGGGCCACTCTATCTCAGACGGGGAGCCGCACAACCACGCGCAGCCCGCCCATCGGCGAGGTCGCGAGATTGACGTCGCCGCCATGCGTGCGGGCGATGTCGCGGGCGATGGTGAGGCCGAGGCCGACGCCGCCGGTGTCGGCGTTGCGCGATTCGTCCAGTCGCACGAACGGCCGGAACGCGTCCTCGCGGCGATCCGGTGCGATGCCCGGGCCGTCGTCGTCGACGGTGATCTCGATGGCGTTGCGGCCGCGGCTGGCATGGACTTCGGCCTTGGTGCCGTGGCGCAGGGCGTTGGCGACCAGATTGGTGAGACAGCGCCGGATGGCCACCGGCCGCAGCACGATCTGCATGTCGCCCTGCCAGGTGATGGCGACGTTGGAATTGTCGCGCCGTGCGGCGGCGGCCACTTCCTCCAGCAGTTCGGAAAGATCGATCTCGACGGGATCCTCGTCGCCATCGCCGCGGGCGAAGGCGAGGTAGCCCTCGATCATGCGCTCCATGTCGATGACGTCGTCGGCCAGCTCCTTGGTCTCGGCCGATTCCGGCAATAGCGCGAGCGAGAGCTTCATGCGGGTGAGCGGCGTGCGCAGGTCGTGGCTGACGCCGGCCAGCATCTCGGTGCGCTGCTGGATCTGGCGGCGCAGCCGGTTGCGCATGGTGCGGAAGGCGGTGGCGGCGCCGCGCACCTCGCGCGTGCCGCCTTCGAAATAGACCTCGACGTCGCGGCCCTTGCCTAGTGCCTCTGCCGCGACGCCGAGATGCTCGATCGGCACCAGCTCGCGGCGCATGAACCAGATGGCGAGGCCGAACAGCACGAAGGCGAGCCCAACCTGGGCCAGTACGTAGGCCAGGCTAGAACCGAAGGTCAGGCGGACATACGGCACCAGAACTTCCATGATGTCGCCATCGGCGAGCTGGATCTCGATCAGCGCCTGCTCGCTGCCGACATTGCTGTCGATGTAGTAGGGCCGCTTGAGATCGGCATCGAGCGCGCCCTGCAGCTCGCGGCCGACGATGTCGAAATGCTCGGGTGGCCTGAATTCGCGCACCATGCCCTTGCGGAAGCCGATATAGACGATGAGGTCCTGGCGCGCGGTGCGCACGATCCAGCTGCGATGATCCTCATCGGGGAACTGCGCGCGCAGCGAGATCAGCATGCGCAGGTCGCGCACCAGCAGGATGGCCAGCCGGTTGGTCACGTTGTCGCCGCGCTGGGTGTAGAACCACCAGGCGCTCAGCGCCTGCAGCAGCAGCATCGGCACGATTAGGATAATCAGTGCGCGCGCGAACAGGGTCTGCGGCGAATGGCGGTCGGCCCAGCGCGCGATGCGTTCGAAGAGGCTCATGCGCCGGGACTCATGCGTCGACCAGCCGGTAACCCTGGCCGCGCACCGTGCGCAGATAGCGCGGGAAAGTCGGGTCCGGCTCGATCTTGCGGCGCAGCCGGGTCACCTGCACGTCGATGGCGCGCTCGTTGACGGCGGCGCCGACGCTCTTGCACAGCGTCTCGCGGCTCAGCACGTCGCCGATGCGGGCGACGAAGGCGCGCAGCAGCGCGGTTTCGGCATCGGTCAGCGCCACGCGCTTGCCCTTTGCCCTGAGCTCGCCCAGATCGATGTCGAATTCCATCGGTCCGAACCGCACCTGCCGCGCCGGTTCAGCCGGAGCTGGCGGGGCCACCGGCCGGCCGCGGCGCAGCACGCTCTGGATACGTAGCAGCAGTTCGCGCGGTTCGAACGGCTTGCCGAGATAGTCGTCGACGCCCTTCTCGAGGCCGGCGATGCGGTCCTTGGGATCGCCCATGGCCGTCAGCATGAGGATCGGCACGTCGCCGGTCTTGCGCAGGGCTCCGGCAAAATCGAGCCCGGTTTCGCCCGGCATCATGACGTCGAGCACGATCAGATCGAAGTCGAGCGATTCCAGGCGCTGGCGCGCTTCGCCGGCGTTGCCGGCCGATGTGACGCGAAAGCCATTGCGCGACAGGAACGATTTCAGCAGTTCGCGCAGGCGGTTGTCGTCGTCGACCACCAGGATGTGCGGCTTGTCGGACGAGGCGTCCATTCTTGCGTCAGCGGCCGCTGCGGATCCGCTTCTCGACCTCGGCGCGCTCCACCGGATCGAGCAGGCCGAGCAGCACCTTGCGGAAGCCTTCGACGGCCTCGGCGCCGGTCTCGCGGTAGGCGCGGGCGAAGCGCTGGCTCTGGCGCTCGGTCAGTTCAGGCTCGAGCTTCTTGCCCTTCTCGGTGAGTTCGAGCCGGCGCTCGCGGCGGTCGCGCGCGCCGCTCTTCTGCTCGACGTAGCCCTGCTCGAGCAGGTCCTTGAGCACGCGGCTGATCGACTGCTTGGTGACCTTCACGATCGACAGCAGGTGGCCCACGGTCTGGCCGGGATGGCGGCCGATGAAATAGAGCGCGCGGTGATGGGCGCGACCGAGCTGGGTGCGCTTGAGCTGCTGGTCCGACTCGAACGTGAAGTCGCGGTAGGCGTAGAACAACAGCTCAATGCCCTGCCGCAACTCCTCGTCGCGCAGAAACAGCGGGTTCGCGGGAGACCGGGATTCCACCATGCCAGCGGCAACTATAGGCCCGTCGCGTTGCGTTGACACCCATGAGGGCAATGTAATGGACCGGCCTGTTTTTCGGCCATATTCTTGCACCCTGCAGGGAGCAAAGACCATGGCGGCCAAATAGATGCTGACCGTTCATCATCTTGGAAAGTCCCAATCCGAACGCATCGTGTGGCTTTGCGAAGAGCTCGGCATTCCCTACGAGCTGAAGATCTACGATCGCGACAAGGTCACCAGGCTGGCACCGCCCGAATACAAGGCGCTGCATCCCCTCGGCGCCGCGCCGGTGATCAACGACGGCGACGTGCTGATGGCCGAATCGGGCGCCATCGTCGAGTACATCGCCGCCAAATACGGCAAGGGCCGTCTCGTGCTGGCGGCCGACCACCCCGATTTTGCGCAGTTCGTCTACTGGTTCCATTTCGCCAACGGCACGCTGCAGCCCGCCACCGGCCGCAACATGATCCTCGGGCGATTGAACCTCGGCGAGGACAATGCGCTGATGCGCGCGATGAAGGGCCGTCTCGATCTCGCGCTCGGCCTGCTCGAAGCACGCCTTGCCACGGTCGAGTATCTCGCCGGCCGCGAGCTCACGACGGCCGACATCATGCTCGTCTTTACGCTGACGACCATGCGCCTGTTCTATGCCTTCGATCTAAAGCCTTATCCGGCCATCCTCGCCTACCTGCAGCGCATCGGCGGTCGCCCCGCCTATCAGCGGGCGATGAAAAAAGGCGATCCGGATATGACGCCGCTCCTCACCTAGAACGGGTCACCGACACCCAACCTCATCCTTCGAGACGCACCGCTCCGCAGGATGAGATTTGTTTTGCTTCGACGCCGCGAGCGCACCCTAAGCCGTTGAATTTTCAACATTTGGTCAGCGTTATTGACAATGTCAGCAATATTGACCTATTTATCCCGAACATTACATTAAAGAGGTCTAAAACGACCAGTTTAGACCCTTTAAAAAGCGGAAGGCGCAATGTCCTAAAGGATGGATGACCGCGACGGCTTTATCTGGCTCGACGGGGGCTGACGCAATGGCGCGACGCGCGCATGCATGTCCTCACCCATGCCCTGCATTACGGCTCGGCCGTCTTCGAGGGCGAGCGCATCTACGAGGGCCGCGTCTTCCGCCTCGCCGCGCACAGCCAGCGCCTGATCAACCCCGCACGCCTGCTCGACTACGAACTGCCGTGGACGCTGAAGCAGATCGAGGACGCGACGCGTGCCGTCGTAAAGGCCAACAAGCTCTGTTTCGGCTACGTGCGGCCGATCGCCTGGCGCGGCTCGGAAGTGCTGGGCGTGTCGGGCATCGGCACGACGGTGCATCTCGCCATCGCGCCGTGGGGCAACGAGGGCAGGCTCTCGGTGCAGGCGCGCGACGCGGGCATCAACGTCACCATGGCGAAGTACCGCCGGCCCTCGCCCGAGAGTGCGCCGGGCCACGCCAAGGTGGCCGGCCTCTACATCATCTGCGGGCTCGAGAAGGACCGCGCGCTCAAGGCCGGCTTCGACGACGCGCTGATGCTCGACTGGAAGGGTCATCTCGCTGAATCGACGGGCGCCAACATCTTCCTGGTGATCGACGGCAAGATGGTGACCCCGACGCCGGAGAATTTCCTCGACGGCATCACGCGGCGCGCCGTGATGGGCCTGGCCCAAAAACGCGGCATCGAGGTCAAGGAGCGGCAGGTGCTGCCGGAGGAACTCGGCAAGGCGAGCGAGGTGTTCCTGTGCGGCACGGCGGCCGAGATCGTGCCGGTGGGTTCGGTCGACGGGCATCACTACCAGGCGGGCCCGGTTGCGCGGGTGCTGATGGCCGACTTCCAGGAACTGGTGCGCCAGCCCGATTGCGAAGGTTTTGGTGAGGCGACGCACCTCTTTCCGGCCGGTTGACCGCTTGCGGGGGCGGCGGTGGTCAGGTGGGCGGTGCGATCGGCGAAGGTGCTGCCGTCGTGCCGCAAATGCACGGCGCGCTGGAGGCGCGTCGCGCGGCCCATTAGGGCAAGGCGCTATTTCTTCTCCCAGCGCGCGGCGGCCTTGTCGTCGCCCTCGTGCCCACCCACCCATTTCTCGCCGGCGGGGGTTTCTTCCAGCTTCCAGAAGGGCGCCTTGGTTTTCAGCCAGTCGACCAGGAACTCGCAGGCCTCGAAGGCGGCTTCGCGATGCGGCGAGCCGACGGCAACCAGCACGATGCGCTCGCCCGCTTCCATCCGTCCGTGGCGGTGCACGATCAGCGTCGCCTCGAGCGGCCAGCGCTTGTGCGCCTCGGCCTCGATGTCCTGTAACGCCTTCTCTGTCATGCCGGGATAGTGCTCCAGCGTCAGCGCATCGATGCGGTCGCGATGCAGGCCCTCGCGCACATGCATCTCGCGCACCAGGCCGACGAACACCGCGAGCCCGCCAATGCGCTTGTTGTCCTTGGTTAGTGCGTCGAGCTCGGCGCCGACGTCGAAATCCGCTTCCTGGACGCGTACGGCCATGGGTGCACCTAGCCGCCCGTGAAGGGCGGAAAGAACGCCACTTCGCCGGCGCCCTTGATGCTGACGTCGAAAGTGGCGGTGCGCTGGTCCACGGCGGCGCCGAAGGCCGCGCCCTCGGCCAGCGCCTCGGCGTGGCCGGGACTGCGATCGCGCAGCCAGGCCACCAGCTCGCCCACCGTCGCGACGCCGGCAGGCAGGTCGATGGTTTCTTCCGGCACCCCGACGATACGCTTCATCCAGGCGAAGTAGCGGACCCTCATTCTCCGGCCCCCGGCGCGACGGGCGGATCCTCCGCCATGTGGCGCAATCCGGTGCGCAGATAGTCGTAGCCTGTCAACAGGGTCAACGCGGCAGCGATCCAGATCAGCCAAATCCCGAGCATTGTGATGGTGGGAGACGCCGCGTCGCCGACCAGCAGGAAGGCGATGGCGGTCATCTGCACAGCGGTCTTCCATTTGGCGAGCTGGCTCACCGGCAGGCCGACGCGCAGCTCGGCCAGGAACTCACGCAAGCCGGAGACCAGGATCTCGCGGGCGAGGATGATGAGGGCGGCCAGCACATGGACGCCGCGCAGCGGGCCGTCGTCGACCAGCATCAGCAGGGCGGCGGCGACCAGCAGCTTGTCGGCGATCGGATCGAGGAAGCGGCCGAAGCGCGAGATCTGGTGATAGCGCCGCGCGAAATAGCCGTCGAACCAGTCGGTCACGGCAGCGGCGACGAACAGGATCATCGACAGCCACTGCGACCAGCCGCGGTCGAGCCAGAAGCAGGCCACGACTAGCGGAATCGCGGCGATGCGCGACAGCGTCAGGATGTTGGCGGTGTTGAGAAGCATCATGATGAGGGCAGGCGCACCTTAACGACCGCTCTGGAAGTGGTCATGGATTTTCTGGGCGAGCGCCACGGAGATTCCCGGCACCGCCTTGATGTCCTCGATGGTGGCGACAGCCACTGCACGGGCACTGCCGAAATGATGTAGCAGGGCTTTCTTGCGGCCGGCGCCGATGCCCGGCACCTCGTCGAGCGCCGAACGCATCAGTTCGTTGGAGCGCCGTGTACGATGCGTACCGATGGCGAAGCGATGCGCCTCGTCGCGCAGGCGCTGGAGGAAATACATCACCGGATCGCGTGGTTCGAGCGTGAAGGGCGCCCGGGCCGGCATGAAGAAGCGCTCGCGGCCGGCGTCGCGGTCCGGACCCTTGGCGACGCCGACGATGGCGATATCCTCGAGGCCAAGCTCGCTCAGCACCTGGCGCGCGACCTCGAGCTGGGTCTCGCCACCGTCGATCAGCACCAGGTCGGGCCAGTGCTCCTCGTCGCGCTCGGGGTTTTCCTTGAGTGCCCGGCCAAAGCGGCGGCTCAGCACCTCGCGCATCATGGCGAGGTCGTCGCCCGCCGCACCCTCGGCCTTGATGTTGAATTTGCGATACGAATTCTTGATGAAGCCATCCGGCCCGCCGACGATCATCGCGCCGACCGCGGCCGTGCCCTGGATATGGCTGTTGTCGTAGACCTCTATGCGTTCGGGTGGCGCGTCGAGACCGAACACCCGCGCCAATCCTTCCAGCAGGGTACGCTGCGTGCTGCGCTCGGCCAGCCGTCGCGCCAGCGCCTCGCGGGCGTTGTTGACGGCCTGGTCGAGCGCATCCTTCTGGTCGCCGCGCTTGGGATGGCGGATCTCGACCTTGTGGCCGGCCGAGATGGCGAGCGCGCTTTCCAGCAGCTCGCGCTCGACGACGTCGTGGCTGGTCAGGATCAGCTTGGGGGCGGGGCGTGCCTCGTAGAACTGGCCGATGAAGGCCGACAGCACCTCGGGCTCGTCGAGCTCCTTGGCGTGGGCGGGGAAATAGGCGCGGTTGCCGAGGTTTTGGCCGGCGCGCAGGAAGAACACCTGTATGCAGATCTGCCCGCCCTCGGCGTGTGCTGCAAAGATATCGGCCTCGTCGATCGAATGCAGGCTGATGAACTGGTGCGATTGGATCTGCGTCAGGGCGCGAATGCGGTCGCGCAGGATGGCGGCGCGCTCGAACTCGAGATTGCCCGAGGCCTGCTCCATGCGCTGCGACAGCGCCTGCTGGATCTCGCGATTGCGGCCGCCGAGGAAGCCGCGCACTTCGCTGACGATGGCGGCGTACTCGGCCTTCTCGATGCGGCCGACGCAGGGCGCCGTGCAGCGCTTGATCTGGTACTGTAGGCAGGGCCGCGTGCGCGCTGAAAACACGCCGTCGGAGCAGGAGCGCAGCGGAAAGGCACGCTGTAGGGCGTAAAGCGTGCGATTGACCGCGGTCGCCGAGGCGAAGGGACCGAAATACTCGTTGTTGGGCTCGCGCACGCCGCGGTGCTTGGCGAGCTGCGGCCATTCGGTGTCGCCACGGATGACGATATAGGGAAACGACTTGTCGTCGCGCAGCAGCACGTTGAAGCGCGGCCGGAAGCGCTTAATCAGGTTGTTCTCGAGCAGCAGCGCCTCGGCCTCGCTGCCGGTGACCGAGAACTCCATGTTTGTGGTCGCCGACACCATGCGCATCAGGCGTGTCACTAGCCGCGTCGGCTGGGTGTAGGCGGCGACGCGGCTACGCAGCGAGCGCGCCTTGCCGACATAGAGCACCTCGCCGTCGGCGGCGATCATGCGGTAGACACCGGGCTTGCGCGGCAGCGTGCGCACGAACTCGCCGATGATTCGCATGCCCTCGGCAAGCGAGCCTTCGTTCGATTTGGTGTCGGTTTCCTGGTCGGTTGTCATACGATGATGCCGGCTCGGTATTTACCGTCGCTGGCGGGCCGCACAATGTCGCCGTGGCGCCTCGCCGACAAGCCGCGGCTGGCCTCCTCCCAGCGCATGTCGAGGCGCATGTGGGGAAAGCTCTGTAGAAGCCCGGTGTCTTCCCGGCGCTACCGTTCCGTCATCGTATTGACTAGATGTTTACACGGTGGCACGCAGCCTCGGGGTGGTTGCCAACCCATTGTTCTCAAATCGCTATTCAGGTTACG
>CAMDQJ010000011.1 GCA_945905835.1 Asaia bogorensis | reverse complement strand
CGGTCCGCCTGACTACTTTTTAGCCAACCCCATGACCCGCCCGGCCTTGGCTGGCCGCGGCAGCGCCTTGTGCTCGGCCCACACTGCCTCCAGCCGCTCGGCCGCCTGAACCGGCCACGGCCCGGCGCGGCGCGTGGCGTAGTCGATGTTCATCACGATCACCTCGTTGGTCGCGGCCAGGTAGCCCTCATCGGCGTGAAACATCTCGTGATAGAGGTGCACGCGCTTGGCGTCGCGCTCGAGCAACTGGGTCGTGAAGCGCATCGGCGCGCCGCCCTTCATCTCGCGGTCGTAGGTGACGTGGATTTCCAGCACGAAGGTCATGCCGTGATTGCCGTCGACGTATTGTCGGCCCAACCCCATGTTGCGCATGAAGGCGCCCGAGGCCTGGTCGAAGGCGGTGACGTAGAAAGCCACGTTCATATGGCCGTTCCAGTCGAGCCATTCCCGTAACACGACGGAGCGATGGATGTCGAAGGGCGCGTGCGTCACCAGCTCGGGCAATTCATAAGGCAGGGTGACCAGCATCGGCGCTACTTCTTGCGGATGCCGATGAGGCGGCCGGCCTGCTTCGGCACCGGCAATTTCTTGTGCGCGGCGGCGAGCTTGTCGATGCGCTCCATGGCGAAGTCGGGCCACGGCGCCGAGCGGCGGGTGGCATAGTCGATGTTCATCAGCATCAGCTCGTTGGTCGCGGCGAGGTAGCCCTCGGTGGCGTGATACATGGCGTGGATGTAGTGCAGGCGCTTGGGATCGTGGTCGAGGATCTGGGTGGTGATACGCAGCGGATCGCCTTCCTTGACCTCCTGGTCGTAGGTGACATGCGCCTCGAGCACGAAGGTCATGCCGATCTTGTCGCGCGTGTACTCGAAGCCGCAGCCGAACTGCTGGCACAGCGTGTCGGTCGCCTTGTCGAAGGCCACGACATAGAAGCCGACGTTCATGTGGCCGTTCCAGTCGATCCAGTCGGGCTGAACGGTGGCACGGTGGAGATCGAGCGGTGCGGCGAGATCGAGGTCGATCAGGGGGTAGGGCGCTGTTTTCATGCGGCCGGACCGTAGCGAAGCGGGCCTGCGCCCGGCAAGCCTTACCCGCGCACCCGTTTCGGGATTTCGGCGACGCCGCGGAAGATCTTTTTGCCGAGTTTCTGGCCGGTGGCGACCATGTCGTCGGCGCCAGCTGACGGCCCGCCGATGCGCAGCACGGCGTCGCACTTGCCGATCAATTCGCGGGCGATGGGATGGAAGATCTCGTCGAACACCGCATCGCCGATCTTCTTCGAGCCGGCGTGCCGCAGCAGCGGCAGGGCAAACCATTCGCCCAGCACGGGCAGGTGGCCGAGGCGGAACACCACCAGCGCCATGTCCTCCATGGCGTCGACGTTGCGCTGGATCAGCACGGGATCGTCGTTGGTGCCGCCACGGTAGGGGCCGGCGACCAGGATCATCAGCTGCCCAGTCATGGTTTGGTGGGGCATCTCGGGATCTCCAGCAATTCGCGCGCGACAAGGTCGGGCGCTGAAAGGATGCAGTTGTGCCCGGCCTCGATCGAGCGGTAGCGGATATGCGCCATGGTCTGCACCTTCTCGTGCATGCCGGCGGAGACGGGATAGCGCGGCTTGGTGCAGGCGATATAGGTCATCGGCCGTCCGTTGCCGGCGGGATGGAACAGGCGGATCGGCTTAGTGTAGCAGGCGACGGGATGCGGCGTGAGCTGGCGGTGCGTCCACGCCGCCAGCTCCGGGTCGTCGATGATCAGGCTGCCGATCGGGGCGAAGGGCAGCACCTCGGTGCCGTTCACGATCTTCACCAGCTTTTTGCGCTTGGCCACGATCTCCGCCGGGATGCGGCCGAAGATCGACTGGCCGTCGGTCGCGATGCCGCCGTCTATGATGACGAGATGCCCGATGCGCTCGGGCACGCGATCGGTGACGAGGCTGGCGATCAGGCTGCCGAAGCTGTGGCCGACCAGCACGACGTCGCGAAGGTCTTCCTTCTCCAGATAGGCGATCGTGTCGGCCATCAGCACATCGTTGTCGATGTCGGGCGAGAGTTCCGCCGCGCGCTCGCCGACGCCGCGAAACGACAAGGCGCGGATGTCGTGGCCTGCTGCCGCGACGCGCTCGACGACGAGTTTCCACGTCCAGGCACCCATCCAGGCGCCGGGGAGGCAGATGTAAATGCGCGATGCGGAAGCCATGCCGGCCGCGTCTTAGCACATTGTCGCGTGCGTGCTAGGTTGCCTGCGACCTCTCTCCTGGCGGGGAGCGGCGCATGAGTGAGGAAAGATGAGCGACAAACCCAAGAAGGAACCGGCCCCCGCCGTTCCCGCCACCACCGTCCTGATGCTGCGGCCGAGCAAACGAGGCGATGCCACGTCGCCGCTCGAGGTCTTCATGGTGGTGCGTCATCACCAGATCGATTCGTTTTCCGGCGCCATCGTGTTTCCCGGCGGCAAGGTTGAGAAGGCCGACAGCGACGCCCGCATGCGCAGTCGCTGCACTGGCTCTGCGAGCCTGTCCGACTCAGAGCTCGCCTTCCGCATCGCCGGCGTCCGCGAGGCCTTCGAGGAGTGCGGTGTGCTGCTGGCGCGCAAGCGCGGCCATAACGGGCTGATCGGCGCGGCCGATCTGAAGCCGATCGAGGAGCGTTGGCGCGACCGGCTGGTCAAGAACACCGCGTCGATCACCGATGCCGTCGAGGCCGAAGATCTCGATCTTGCCACCGATTTGATGACGCCGTTCGCGCATTGGATCACGCCGGCCTTCGTGCCGAAGCGCTTCGACACCTGGTTCTTCCTGGCCGAGGCGCCGGCTGATCAGGTGGCACTGCATGACGGCAGCGAATCCGTCGACTCGATCTGGATCCGGCCGAGCGTCGCTCTCACCGAGGCCTTGGCTGGCAAGCGCACGGTGGTTTATCCTACGCAGAAGAACCTCGAGTTGCTGGGCGAGGGCGGCACGGTCGCGGGCGCCATCGCCGCCTCGGTGACGCGCAAGGTCAAGACGGTCCTGCCCTGGGTCGAGGTGAAGGACGGCAAGAAGTTCCTGATGATCCCGCCGGATGCCGGCTACATCGGCTCGCCACGCGAGTTGCCGCCGGGACCGCCAGGCGTCGTTCCGCCAGTCGGAAGTTAGTTTCACCAGGCTGGCAGCCATGTCGAAAACCGGCTCGCCCGTCACGGGCCGCCGCGCTAAACAAAAATGAACAAGCGTTCAGGTCGTTCGGAGGAAACAACAATGGTCGGAATCGTGGCCTTCGGGGCCTATGTCCCGCGCCTGCGCCTCAGTCGTCAGGCCGTTTATGACGCCAACAAATGGTTCGCCGGCGGATTGCGCGGCCTCGCCAAGGGCGAGCGCTCGATGGCCAACTGGGACGAGGATTCGATCACCATGGCGGTCGAGGCGTCACGCGACTGCCTCACGAGCCACAAGGCCGAGGACGTTCGCAACATCTACTTCGCCTCGACGACGCATCCCTTCAAGGATCGCCAGAATGCCGGCGTCATCGGCACGGCGCTGAACGTCGAGCAGAATCTTTCCACGACAGATATCGGCGGCTCGCTGAAGGCGGGCACCTCGGCGCTAATCGCCGGCTTGAACGCCTCGAAGGACGGCGCGCCGTCTCTCGTCGCCGCCGCCGACAAGCGCATGGCCCGGGTCGCCTCGTCGAACGAGCTGAACTACGGCGACGGCGCGGCGGCACTTCTGTGCGGCACCGAGAATGTCATCGCCAAGCTGGTCGGCCGTCACTCCGTGTCGATGGATTTCGTCGACCATTTCCGCGGCGACGAAACCGACTTTGACTACGGCTGGGAAGAGCGCTGGATCCGCGACGAGGGCTATTCGAAGATCGTGCCGCCAGCGATCAAGGCCGGCCTCGCCGCCTGCAAGCTTAAAGGCGCCGACATCACCCACTTCATCATGCCCAGCCTGATGCCGGCGGTGCCGAAGCAAATGGCCAAGTTCTGCGGCATCGCCGAAACAGCCGTGCGCGATCTTTTGGGCGCCGCGCTGGGCGACACCGGTGCGGCGCACGCGCTGGTCATGCTGGTCGATGCGCTCGAGACCGCCAAGGAAGGCGACAAGATCATGGTCGTGGCCTTCGGCCAGGGCGTCGACATCCTGGTGTTCGAGGTCACGGCCGAGAAGGACAAGCTGCCCAAGCGCAAGGGCCTGTCGGGCTGGCTGGCGCGGCGCAAGGAAGAGAAGAACTACATGAAGTTCCTCGCCTTCAACGAGATGCTGCCGATCGACAAGGGCATGCGCGCGGAGTTCGACAAGAAGACCGCGCTCTCGGTCCTGTGGCGCAAGCGCGACATGATCTACGGCCTGGTCGGCGGCAAGTGCAAGGTCTGCGGCACCGTGCAGTTTCCGCGCAGCCAGGTCTGCGTCAATCCCAACTGCCATGCCATCGACAGCCAGGATCCCTATGCGATGGCCGGCCTCGAATGCGCGGTGATGTCGTTCACCGCCGATTCGCTGGTCTATTCGCCGGATCCGCCGGGTTACTACGGCATGATCACCTTCCCCGAGGGCGGGCGCTTCATGGCCGACTTCACCGACAGCGACAAGGATCAGGTCAAGGTCGGCGCCAAGATGCGCATGACCTTCCGAATCCGCGACAACGACATCATGCGCGGCGGCTTCAAGCGTTATTTCTGGAAGGCGGCGCCGATTTGATCGCCTTCCACCGGACAAAGGTCTAGAATTCCAACGCCACTACAGGAGGCCTGCCATGGCTCGGGGCATCAAGGACAAGGTCGCTATTCTCGGAATGGGTTGCTCGAAGTTCGGCGAACGCTGGGACAGCGGCGCCGAGGAGCTGATGCTCGAAGCCTACAAGGAGTGCCTGAAGGACGCGGGCATCGACCAGAACCAGCTCCAGGCCGCGTGGTTCTCCACCGCGATCGATGAAGTGCACGTCGGCAAGTCGGGCATTCCGCTCAGTACGACGCTGCGCCTGCCCAACATTCCGGTCACGCATGTCGAGAACATGTGCGCTTCCGGCACCGAGGCTTTCCGCGGCGCCTGCTACGCCGTGGCCTCGGGCGCGGCCGACTTTGCCCTGGCTCTCGGCGTCGAGAAGCTGAAGGACACCGGCTACGGCGGCCTTCCCGGCGGCCGTGGCGGCCCGCTGCAGGCCCTGTGGAACGCCAGCGGCACGGCGCCGGGCAACTTCGCTCAGCTCGCCACGGCCTATATGACGGCGCATGGCGTCAGCGGCGAGGACCTCAAGAAGGCGATTGGCCACGTCTCGTGGAAGAGCCACCAGAACGGCGCCAAGAACCCGAAGGCCCATCTGCAGAAGGCCGTCGAGATGGAGACCATCCTGAACGCCCCGATGATCGCCTCACCGCTCGGCCTGTTCGACTGCTGCGGCGTGTCGGACGGTGCGGCGGCGGCCATCGTCACCACGCCCGAGATCGCCAAGGCGCTGGGCAAGAAAGACATCGTCAGCGTCAAGGCGCTGCAGCTCTCGGTCTCCAACGGCTCCGAGTCGGGCCATAACTCCTGGGACGGCAGCTACTTCCACACCACGCGCATCGCCGCCAAGAAGGCCTATGAAGAGGCCGGCATCAAGAGCCCGCGCGACGAGGTCTCGATGTTCGAGGTCCACGACTGCTTCTCGGTTACCGAGCTGGTGACCATGGAAGACCTGCACATCTCGGAGACCGGCAAGGGCTGGAGGGATGTGCTCGACGGCTTCTACGACGCCGATGGCACCATCCCCTGCCAGATCGACGGCGGTCTCAAGTGCTTCGGCCATCCGATCGGCGCCTCGGGCCTGCGCATGCTTTACGAGATGTACCTGCAGATCCAGGGCAAGGCCGGCCCGCGCCAGCTCAAGAACCCGCGCATCGGCATGACGCACAATCTCGGCGGCGCGCCGCGCGAGAACATTTCCAGCGTCGCCATCGTCGGCCGCTACGAGTAACGACGGATCGAACGACCCTCTCTTCGGCTGGGGAGCCGGAGGGAGGGTTTTTCTTTAGAGGGAGGAAGACGTGGTCCAGATCGACAAGAAGCACATCGACCACACGTTCAACGCCTATTCGAGCGTCGCCGAGGCCGGCAAGCTCAAGCTGTTCTGCAAGGCCATCGGCGAGGAAGATCCGATCTATGTCGATGAGACCGCCGCCAAGAAGGCCGGCTATCCGAAGATCCCGGTGACGCCGACCTTCCTGCAGGCCATCACCAACGACGACCCCGAGAAGGGCGCGCTGCTCAAGCTGATCGACGTCGATATAGGCCTGATCCTGCACGGCGAGCAGCACTACGACTATTACGCGCCGGTCTTCGTCGGCGACAAGATCACCTGCCAGCAGAAGATCGTCGACATTTACGACAAGAAGGGCGGCGCCCTGTGGTTCGTGGTCCACGAGACCTCGATGAAAGACCAGGCGGGCAAGCTGGTGGCCAAGGTCACTGGCACCACCGTCGTGCGCAATCCCGACGCCGCGAAGAAGTAGGAGGAACACATGACCGCACCCGTTCCCAAGTTCGCGGAGGTCAAGGTCGGCGACGCGATCAAGCCGATCGTCCTGCCGCCGATCAGCCGCCACCAGCTCGCGCTCTATTGCGGCGGCTCGGGCGACCACAATCCGATCCATGTCGACATCGACTTCGCCAAGAAGTTCGGTTTCAAGGACGTCTTCGCCCACGGCATGTTGTCGATGGGCTTCCTCGGGCGCCTGGTCACCAGCTACGCGCCACGCGACCGCGTCCGCCGGCTCGGTACGCGCTTCACCTCGATCACCTGGGTGGGCGACGTCATCACGCTCTCCGGCAAGGTCACCGGCAAGCGCGAGGAGAACGGCGAGAAGCTGATCGACCTTGAGGTCAAGTGCACCAACCAGAACGGCCAGGACACGCTGCAGGGCCACGCGACGGTCGCGGCGGCCTAAACCTGCAGTAACACCACCACCTCACCCTGAAGAGGGCGCGCAGCGTCCGTCTCGAAGGGTGGGCTACAGCACGACTGGCTCTCATCCTTCGAGACGCATCGCTGCGCGATGCTCCTCAGGATGAGGGCTTTAGGCTCAAGGAGAGACACGACATGGGTCAGATGGACGGCAAGGTGGCGATCGTCACCGGCTCGGGTCGCGGCATCGGTCAGGAAATCGCCTTTCGCCTCGTGCGTGACGGTGCCAGGGTCGTGATCAACGACATCGACGAGGGGCCGGCCGAGGAAACCATCGCCGCCATCGAGAAGATGGGCGGCAAGGCGGTGGCCTGCGTCGGCGACGTGGCCAAGCCCGATTTCGGCGACCGTATCGTCAAGACGGCGGTCGACGCCTTCGGCGGCTGCCATGTCATCGTGAACAACGCCGGCTACACGTGGGACAGCGTCATCCAGAAAATGACGGACGAGCAGTGGTACGCCATCCTTGACGTGCACCTGACCGCGCCGTTCCGCATCCTGCGCGCCTTCCAGATCCATTTCCGCGGCGAGGTCGAGAAGGAGCGCGCGGCCGGCAAGCGCATCGTGCGCAAGGTCGTGAACATCTCCTCGACCTCGGGCGTCAACGGCAATGCCGGCCAGTCGAACTATTCAGCCGGCAAGGCGGGCATCGTCGGCCTGACCAAGACGCTGGCCAAGGAGTTCGGCCGCTACGACGTCACGGTGAACGCCGTGGCCTTCGGCTACATCCAGACTCGCCTCACTCAGCCGCTTTCCCAGGGCGAGGCAGGCGAGATCGAGGTCCAGGGCCGCAAGGTCAAGGTCGGCGTCCAGGGCGGCCGTATCGCCGCCATGAACCAGATGATCCCGCTCGGCCGTGGCGGCCTGCCGACGGAAGCGGCGGGCTCGGTCTATCTCTTCTGCAGCCCCGACAGCGACTATGTCAGCGGCCAGACCCTGGTCGTGAACGGCGGACTTTAGGCAGAAAAACGGCCTAGGATCGGGTCGTGCGGATCTCGCTCGATATCGCGGTGGTCGGCTGCGGCGTCGGTGGCCAGGCTGCGGCGACGTTGCTGGCCGATGCCGGCCATCGCGTCACACTGGTGGAGCGCTTTGCAGAACCGCGGCCGCTGGGCGCCGGGCTGCTGCTGCAGCCGACTGGCCTCGCGGTACTGGCCCGCCTCGGCCTCGACGAGGAGGCGCTGGCGCTGGGTGCACGTATCGATGGTCTCGACGGCCGTACCGCCGGCGGTCGCCGCGTTCTCGACCTGCATTACCGCACGCTCCATCCACGGGCGTTCGGCCTCGGCATCCACCGTGGCGCCCTGTTCGAGCTTCTATACGGCCGGCTGAAGCGGTCCGCGGCGAGCCTCGTCACGTCGACCGAGATCGTCAGCATCGAGCAGGACGGCGCGCGGGCCTATCTCTCGGACACCACGGGCACCGCACATGGCCCGTTCGACGTGGTCATCGTAGCCGACGGCGCGCACTCGGCCCTGCGCGAGCGCCTGATGCCCGAGGCGCGGGCGCCGCTCTATCCCTGGGGCTGCGTCTGGGCGACGGTGACGGACGACTCGGCCGACTTCGACGGCATGCTGCGCCAGCGCTTCCGAGGGACGGCCGTCATGATGGGCCTGCTCCCGGTTGGTCGCCTGCCGGACGATGCACCTGGGACTCGCCGAGTCACCCTGTTCTGGAGCCTGCCCATCGTTGGCGGGACGGTGCATCCGCCGGCCGACATCGCGGCTTGGAAGGCCGAGGCAACGGCTCTGTGGCCGGAGGCGCGGGCCTTGGTCGAGCGCATCGACGGCGTCGCCGCGTTCACGTCGGCGAGCTATCGCCATGTCGCGCTCTCGGGTTGGAGCGACGGGCCGGTCGTGTTCATGGGCGACGCAGCCCACGGCACCAGCCCGCAACTGGGCCAGGGCGCTAACCTGGTGCTGCTCGATGCGCATGCTCTCGTCCGCTCGTTGGCGGGTGAGGATCGCGTCGGCGATGCGCTCCGCCTGTTCGAGCAGCGGCGGGTGCCGTCGACGCGCTTCTATCGCCACGCTAGCCACCTGCTGACGCCGTTCTTCCAGTCCAATCTCCGGTCCCTCGGCTGGCTGCGCGACGCCTTCATGGGACCGTCCTGCCACCTGCCGGTGATGTCGCGGATGATGGCCTCGACGCTCGCCGGCACGCGGCGCGGCTGGCTGGGCTCGACTTCGCTGGATGTCGAGGGTCGCTATCCGCTGGATTGAACCCCGGGGGGGTCGGTCGGGAAATCGGGAAAACGGCAAGAAATGCCAATGGCATAAGCATCGGAGGCTTCCCGACCGGTCGGGAAACGGCGGGAAAAAAGTACTGAAACCGGACTAGTTCGTGCGTTGCGCCAGCGTCGCCCAGCGGCCGGGGGTCAGCCCGAACCGGGCGGAGAAATGCCGGGTGAGGTGGCTCTGGTCGGCGAAACCGGCTGACGCGGCCACGTCCGCCAGGGCCATGCTGCGGCCGATCAGGGTGCGCGCCCGTGCCAGCCGTCGGCCGACCTGGAAGCGATGCGGCGAGGTCCCGAAGGCGGCGCGGAACTGGCGGGCCAGTGCGAAGCGGTCGAGGCCGGAGACGTGCTCCAGCTCCGCCGAGCCCACGGTGCGGTGCACCTCGGCGATCAGAAACTCGCGGGCAAGCGTCACGCCGCGATGCGCGACCGGGCGGGTGCGGGCCGGCAGCCGGGAATCGGCCCGCATCGCCAGTGCATCGGCGAGGCGCTCGACGATTGAATCCATGGCCAGCGGTTCGAGGGGCTGCGGGAAATCGACGAAGGCCTCGTTGACGATGTCTCGTATCGCCGGATCGTTAGCGACGACGTCGCGCACGAACGGCGCGGCGCGGCCGTCGAGCGCCTCCCCGATCAGGGCGGGGTCGACATAGACCATGCGGTAGGCGAAGCCCTCGACAGCGGCGGCGTGGCCGTCATGTGCCTCGTCGGGATGGATGACCATGACCTAGCCGGCGCGGCTCGCCTGCCCGGCGCCGCGGTAGCGGAAGGCCTGGACGCCGCTCAGCGTCAGGCCGATGGCATAGGTCTCGTGGCGATGCGGGTCGAAGGCATGGCCGGCAAAGCGCGCCGCCAGCCGCTGCACGCCGGCGCTGGGTTCGTCGAACAGGATGCGATCGGAAATCATGCACAAACCTTCAAGACCCGCTTCGCACAATGATCGATATTGGCACCATGATCTACGAAACCACGACCGCCCTGGTGATCCGCCGGGATTTGTTGCCCTGGCAGATGGCCAATGTCGCGGCCTTCCTGGCCGGCGGCCTCACGGGCGCCCATCCGCACATCGTCGGCGAACCCTACCGTGACGGCAGCGCCCGGCCGTATACGCCGCTGATCCGAGAGCCGGTATTCGTCTATGGCGGTACCCTCGATGAGTTGAAGCGCACCCATCAGCGGTCGCTCTCCCGCGAGCTGGTGCCGGCGATCTATATCGAGCCGATGTTCCACACTACCAACGATGCCGACAACCGCACCGCCGTCGTCGCCTGCGCCACCGAGGCGCTGGATTTCGTCGGGGTCGGCGTCCACGGCCCACGTAAGATCATCGACAAGGTCGTGAACGCGCTGAAATTTCTCTAGCCGACGAAGATGCGCGTGCCGACCGGCAGGGTCTTGGCCTTGTCGAGCGCGTCCATGGCGGCGCGGTAGCCGATCTCGACGGAGGCGTCGAAGCTCGTCCAGTCGAGCAGGTCGAAATGGCTGACCGGCGGCACGATCAGCAGGTCGGCGGCGGCACGGTCCGCGATGTCGCGGGCGGCGCTCGAGACCAATGCCGAGCGCAGCAGGATGCGCACGATCGAGGGGATCGGCAGCGTCTCCTTGCGCCGCCAGATCATGCGGCTGAAGAACTCCCAGGCCGACCACGGCTCGACGACATCGGCGCCGGCCGAAACGGCGCCGCCGGTGTCGATGCCGACGCCGATGGTGACGCCGCGCCGCAGCTTGCGCATAGGACGTACCGGAAAATTGTCGATGACGCCGCCGTCGACATGGACCTGGCCCGCCGAGATGAAGGGCGGCAACACGCCCGGCAGCGAGACCGTCGCGCGCAGCCAGCGCCACAGCTTGCCGCGGTTGTGCATCTCGGGGAGGCCGGCGGTGAGGTTGGCGGTGACACAGAAGAACGGCAACGGCAGGTCCTCGATGTCATAGTCGTCGAAGGCCATGCGCAGCAGGCGCTCGACGCGGCGGCCGGAGAACAGCGATATCGTCGGCACCGTGTAGTCGCTGAGCGGGTTTGTCTCGACGAAGGCGCGGCGGAAGCGCTCGACCATCTCCTCGTCGCTCCAGCGCGCCGCCACGCCAGCCGCCATGATCGCGCCCATGCTCGAGCCGCCGACCAGGTCGATCGGCACGCCCGCCGCGCGCAGCGCCCGGACCACGCCGATATGGGCGAAGCCGCGCGCGCCGCCGCCCGCCATTACCACGCCGACTGCCTGGCCGGTCAGCAGGCGCGCCAGGCGGTCGAAATCGCTGTGTATGTCGAGGCGGATGTGATGGTGCTGGCCATAGGCACTGTCGGCGAGATGCACCGACGTGCTGCCCGGCTTGGGATCGTGGCCTTCGTGCAGCAGCACCAGCTCGCGGCGACGATGGAAGACGCCGCTGGTCTCCGCCGTCTCCAGCGCAAAGGGCACCGAGGTCGGCTTGTCGTTGTCGGCGCGGCGCACGACCACCAGGCAGTCGGCCTGGCGGAGGCAAAGCTCGGTCCAGGGCGTCGGCGTCGCATCGGCGCGGTAGACGACGTAGGCCGAGTCGGCCTCGCATTGGGCGTACCATTCCGCTGACTGGCCGAAAGAGTCGGGACCGAGGATCTGGACGAAGTCGTTCAGCCGCCCGAGGGAGCCGGCGAGCGATACCGCGAAGCGCGCCGCCGGCACGTCCGGCCCCGCCGGCAGGAGGGCGAAGGTGCGCGGCTGGGTGCCGCGGCGGACCTTGCTGAAGGCACTACGGATGGCGATTTTGCGCGTGAGCGTCGTCAGCGCCTGCGGATGCTCCGAAGTCAGGCGCTCGAAGTCACTTTGGCCCAGCCGCCAGACCTCGCTGTCGCGCAGTGCCGCCACCGTCCGGGTGCGGTTGCTGTGGGCGAGCAGCGACATCTCGCCGGCGATGTCGCCCGCCGGGATGTCGGCGATCAGCACCGGCTCGGGGCTGTCGGGGTCGCTGCGAAAGACGCCAAGGCAGCCGCTGGCCACCACGTAGAGCGCATCGGCGGCATCGCCCTCGCGGAACAGCGGCGCGCCGCCGGGCAGGTTGACGAGAGTCAGTTCGCGCTCGACCGCTTCCATGGCCACCTGGTCGAGGTCGCTGAACAGCGCCGCACGGCGCAAGGCGCGCCGCAGCCGCTGACGCAGGGGATCGTCGCCCAGATCGGGGGCGGGACTCTGGTCGTTCACCCGCCGCTCAAGCCCTTCAGTATCCAGCCGATCGTCTGGTCGGCGCGCGCCCACACCATCTCCCGCCACTTGTCACCGGCCGGAAAGAAACGCTCCTTCATGTTGGCCTTCATGGCCTTGCCCTCGCGTGAGGCGAGATCGCCGCGCTGGTGCAGCCAGTTGTCCTGGCGCACCGCGCCCAGCACTTCCGGTACCGAGTAGGTGCCGTATTCCAGGGCGATCATCGTCACTTCGGCATCGGGCAATTCCTGTGCGAAGGCGTCGGTCATGACGCCGACGACGATGGCGGAAGTCGACGTGCCCGATTCAGGCGAGGTCATTTCGTCGCCGAACCAGGCCTTGGCGCGGTCGAACGACTTGGAGCCGGGCGGCACGGCGCAGATCAGTTCGCCATGGCCGAACGGGCCGAGGCCGGTGTGGAAGTCGATGATGCCGATGCGGCGCGCCCGGCCGAGCTCCTCGCGCGCGATGGCGCGGATGGTGCGGTTGCTCCAGACCGGCTTGCTGCCGCCGTAGAAGATGCCGGCCGGATGGGTGTACTGGCCGCTACTCAGCGCACCCTGCAGCCCGTAGGCGCCGTGCTTCTGGGCGAAGGCCTGGAACGTGCGCTCGGTCTCCGCGCTCGACGCCTCGTTCCACTGCCGGGGCAGGATGGCATCGGCAAGTGCCACGTAACCTTCGTTCTTCGGATAGGGCTTGTCGTGGTCGACGAAGTTGCGGTTGATGTCGACGTTGTCCTCGTTGACGCGCCGTGTCCACGCGAAGCCATGCGGATTTATGGCGTGCACCAGCAGGGCGCCGGTATCCTTGGGCAGCCTGGCCGGGCCGCCGGTGCTCAGCCAGGCGATCTGCGCGCCCGAGCCGCAATGGCCCTCGACGCCGTGCGTGCTCGAGATCAGCACCAGCACGTTGGCGGCATCGACGGGCCCGAATCGCGCCGTGTCGAGATAGAGCGGTTCCCCGTTCGGCCCGCGTCCATACGGGTTAAGCCACGAGCGCAGTGCGCCGCCGCCGCTGGCCGCCGCGCCGCAGAACTTGGCGCGCGCCTCGGCGTAGCTCTCGGAAAAACACTCGGGAATGGACGTCATGCAATGCACCAGGATGCAATCTAGCTGTCGTAGTTGAGCAGCGACGCCACCGGCACGTCGAGGCGTTTGCGGCCCTCGAGGAAGTCGAGCTCGATGATGCAAGCTGCGGCGGGCACGACCGCGCCGATCTGGCGCAGCAGCGTGATCGCCGCCGCCATGGTGCCGCCGGTCGCCAGCAGATCGTCGACCAGCACGACGCGCTGGCCCTTCTTGATCGCGTCGTGCTGGATCTCGATCGTGTCGGTGCCGTATTCCAGTGCGTAGGTATGGCGCACGGTGAGCCCCGGCAGCTTGCCCTTCTTGCGCAACATCACGAAGCCGGTGCCCAGCGCCAGCGCGAGCGGTGCCGCCACCAGGAAGCCGCGCGATTCGATGCCGGCCAGCAGGTCGGGCTTGTAGGGGCAGATGACCTCGGTCATGCGCTCGATCGCGACGTGCCAGGCCTTGGCGTGCGCCAGCAGCGTCGAGATGTCGTAGAACAGGATTCCCGGCTTGGGAAAATCCGGAATCGAGCGGATGTGCTGTTTGAGGTCGATGTCGGACATTTCTAGGAATCCATTTCAGCTATAGGCCGGTCAACTGTACGCTGGTGGCGGTTCGAAGGCGCGATACTCGCGCTCCAAGAGCTTGGCGAATTCGATGCAGGTGTAGTCGCCGTATTGCGGGCCGACGATCTGCACGCCGATCGGCAGGCCTTCCTTGCTCTGCCCGATCGGCGCGACCGAGGCGGGCAGGTAGGTGAGGCCGGCGTAACCCGCCCAGAAGATCTGGTCGACCACCGGCACCTTCTTGTTGTTGACGACGATGGTGCGCAGGTGGCGCAGGCCCTTCTGGTCGTGCGGAAAGGCCGCCGTCACCGCCACCGGACAGAGCATCAGGTCGTAGTCCTGGAAGAAGGCGTCCCAGGCCAGCCGCATGCGATGCCGCTTTTCGTTGAGCTGGATCCAGTCGCGATGCGACAGCGCATTGCCGCGCTGCATCTGGGCGAAGTAGCTCTTGTCCGATGCCGGCAGCGTCTCTGCATCGGCTCGCGCCTTGCGATGGTCCGCGTCGGAGAGGCGGCCAGAGGTAGCGGCGCGCAGCAGGCGGATGAAGACATCGTTCATCTCGGCCGTATCAATCGCCGGTCGCGCCTTGTCGCTCACCTTGGTCTTTTTCTTCGCGAGGAAGTTCGCGAGCTTCTGGATCTGCTCCTGCACCGACTGATCGACCTCGGCGTTGGGATCGGAGAGCAGCACGCCGACTTTGAAGTCGCGCAGCTTCTTTTTCTTGGACCGGGGCAGGCTGAGTGTCCAGCCGCGGCCATCGATCTCGTCGGGGCCGGCGATCGCGTCCATGGCGATCTCGAGATCCTCGGCGCCGCGCGCCAGCGGGCCGGCCACGGTGATGTCGCCGAGGCTGACATTGCCGCGGGTATGACCCTTGTAGGAAACCACGCCGTAGGTCGGCTTGTGGCCGAACACGCCGCAATAATGCGCGGGATTGCGGATCGAGGCGCCGACGTCGCTGCCCGCCTCAAGGCCGGTGAGGCCGGCGGCCAGTGCGGCGCCCGAGCCGCCCGACGAGCCGCCGGGCGTGCGCCCGAGGTCCCAGGGATTGTTGGTGCTGCCGTAGACCTCATTATAGCTCTGCCAGTCGGCCAGGTTCAGCGGCACGTTGGTCTTGCCGAACAGGGTGACGCCGGCATCGATCAGGCGCTGGGCGACCAGCGCGTTGGTCTTGGCGATATTGTCCTTGAACGCGGGATCGCCGAAGGTCGTCGGATAGCCCACGACGTCGTAGGACTCCTTCAGCGTCATCGGCACGCCGTGCAGGGGCCCCAGCTTCTTGCCGGCCTTCACCGCCTTGTCGGCCGCCTTGGCACGCTTGCGGGCGCCTTCGATATCGGTGGCGATGACGGCATTAAGCTCGGGATTATGCGCCTCGATGCGCTTCAGATAGAGGTCGAGCAATTCGACGCAGCCGATTTTCTTCTTCTTGACCGCCGCGGCGAGCTGCTTGGCGGTGCGAAAGGGCAGGGCAAGGGACATCAGGTTTCCGTTTCAGTGATGGACGACGATGGAAGCCGTACCATATTGTCCCGGACGCCGTGAAGAAACTCCCCGCCGCCTATAATCGCTTTGCCCTGCCGCTCGGCACGTCCTTCTTCATGACCTTTCTGGTCTCCGGTGTTGCAACTTACCTGGCGATCGGCCCGGTCGATGGCATGTTTAGCCGCTGGATGACGTCCTGGATGATCGCCTGGGCGATTGCCTGTCCGACCATGTACTTCATGATGCCCGTGGTACGCCGGTGCCTGGCCCGCATCATCGAGGAGGACCAGACCCTTTAGCGCGGCCTTGGGCGGCGCACGCGCGCCGTCGGCTCGGCGACCAGTGGATCATCCGGCCAGTAGTGCCGGGGATAGCGGCCCTTCAGCTCCGATTTCACCGAGCGATACCCGTTGGCCCAGAAGCTCGCGAGATCGCGCGTCACCTGAACCGGCCGGCGCGCCGGCGACAGCAGATGGACTGTGATTGGCACTTTACCGCCGCCGACGCGCGGCGTGTCCAAGAGGCCGAACATCTCCTGCAGACGCACCGACAGGGTTGGCTCGGTGGGATTGGCATAGTCGATCGGTACGCGCGAACCGCTGGGCACTTCGACATGGGTCGGCGCCAAGCTGTCGAGCTGACGCTGCTTCTCCCACGGCAGCAGGGCGCGCAAGGCAGCACCAAGATCGATCTGCGCGAGATGATCGCGGCGCGACACGCCGTCTAGAAACGGCCCCAGCCAGGTATCGAGTGCAGCGAGCAGCGCCACGTCCGAGAGGTCGGGCCAGTTCTCGTCGAGGCCGCGTAGGAACGCGATTCGCTCGCGCCATTTGTCGAGATCCTCGTTCCACGGCAACGCCCGAAGGCCCAGCTGGCGTACGCCGTCGAGCATCGCCGTCCGCAACGCCTCTGCATACGGCGCCTTGTGCGGCTTGTCCTCGAGGATCAACGATCCCAGCCGGCGACGCTGGCGCGCCAGAATCGCGCCATCGCGGGCGCTCCACTGCACGATCTGTTCGGCAACGATGCGGTCGGCGTGCAGTTCCTCGATCTCGCCTGCGGTGACGGGAGCGGCAAGATAGATGCGCGAATCCTGTGTGCTGCCGTCGAGGTCGGCCACCGCGAGGTATTCCTCGTTGCCCAGCGGATCGCCTTCGGGCAGCGCCGCGCCGCGTCCGCCCGACAGGAGATAGCGCCCTGCCGTGCCGGCGCGCCGGCGGCCGATACGGTCGGGATAGGCCAGCGACAACAATGCGCCGGTCATGGCGATATCGGGCGTTTCTGCGGTCGCACTGCGTGGCGTCAGCCGTCGCGCCGATTCCTGGATCTGGCGCAGCGCGCCGTCGCGCTTGCCGCCAAGTGCGATGTCGACGCGATGGCGCAAATCGGCATCGCGTTGCCCCGGCGGCAACCGCAAAAAGTCGCGCTCGCTCAGGATGGCTGCCAGTAGCGCGGCCACCCGGCCCTGGCCGAGTTCTCGGCCTTTGAGTACGAGATGAGCGAGGCGCGGGTGCAGCCCGATCCGCGCCATCGCCCGGCCGTGCGGCGCGATCGCCGACTTGTCGTCGAGCGCGCCGAGGTCCGCGAGCAGGCCGCGTGCGGTGGCGAGTGATGCCGTCGGTGGTGGCGTCAGCCAGGGCAACGCGTTCGCATCGCCCACGCCCCACACGCCGAGTTCCAGCGCCAGGGGTGCCAGATCGGCGTCGAGGATTTCCGGCGGCGTGAAGGGCGCAAGGCCGCGCTGTGCCTCCTCGGTCCACAGGCGATAGCAGATACCCGGCTCCAACCGGCCGGCGCGGCCACGGCGCTGATCGGCCGAGGCCTGGCTCACGCGCACGGTTTCCAGCCGTGTCATGCCCGAGCGCAGCGAGAAGGTCGGCACACGCATCAGGCCGCAGTCGATCACCACGCGCACACCTTCGATGGTGAGACTGGTTTCGGCGATTGACGTGGCGAGCACGACCTTGCGCCGGCCGGCCGGCGCCGGCGAAACGGCGCGGTCCTGGTCGGAGGGGGAGAGGTCTCCGTAGAGCGGCGCGATGTCGATATCTCGGCCGAGGCCCTGCAGACGTTCCTCGACGCGGCGGATCTCACCAACGCCAGGGAGGAAGATCAGCGCGCTGCCGGTCTCCTCGTCCAGCGCTCGCCGCACGGCCGAGGCGACGGCGTCCTCGATGCGTCCGGCCGGTTCGCGGTCGAGGTAGCGCGTTTCGACGGGGAACATCCGGCCCGCGCTTTCGACCAGTTCGGCGCCGCCCAGCCGGTCCACCACCGGTCCGGGATCGAGCGTCGCCGACATGGCGATGATACGCAGGTCTTCACGCAGCGCACCTTGGGCTTCGCGTACCAGGGCAAACGACAGGTCGGTTTCGAGACCGCGCTCGTGCAATTCGTCGAAGATCACGCAACCGATGCCGTCGAGCGACGGGTCGTCCTGCAGCATCCTGAGGAACAAGCCGTCGGTGACGACCTCGATGCGCGTGCGTGGGCCGACTTTGGTGTCGAGCCGCACGCGATAGCCCACCGTCTCGCCGACCGCTTCACCCAGGCTTTGGGCCATGCGGCGCGCGGCGGCGCGGGCAGCCAGCCGCCGCGGCTCCTGCATGACGATCTTGCGGCCCTTGAGCCACGGCGCATCGAGCAATGCCAGCGGCACGCGCGTTGTCTTGCCCGCGCCCGGCGGTGCCACAAGAACGGCGGCGGGACGGCGTTCGAGCGCCGCCTTCAAGCGCGGCAGGGCCTCATCGATGGGAAGGGAATCCATCGCGTCCGCTTATACAGTGTGCTGGCCGCCGAACGGTCTCATTCGATCGTTTCGTCGGCGCGGCTGAGCACGCTGGCCGGCACAGTGAGGTTGAGCGCCTTGGCTGTCTTGAGGTTGAGCACCAGCTCGAATTTTGTCGGTTGCTGGACCGGGAGATCGCCTGGACTGGCACCCTTCAGGATCTTGTCCATGTAGGTTACTGCGCCACGGACCATTTCGTTGACGTTCGGTCCGTAGGACAAAAGCCCACCCTGCTGGGCCCAGGCACCCCAACCACCGGCCAAGGGCAACCGGTTCCTGGCCGCGTATTCGATCAACCGCTCGATGCCCCGCAACGTGAGACGCGAGGAAACGACATAGAGCGCATCGACGCGCGCCTTGGTCGCCATCTCGAAGGCCCCGTCGAAAGCCCCCAGGTCCCGTACCTCCAGGGGATGGAGCTGCATGCCAAGCGTACGCGCCGCGCGCTCGGCTTCAAGCAGTTCATTGTCGAGGTGATCGGGATTGTAGATGCAAGCAACCCGCGAGATGGCGGGAGACGCTTCCTTCAGGAGTTCCAGCCGCTTGGCGGCCAATTCGTCCAGCAGGAACGTCGCGCCTGTGGCGCTTCCGCCGGGCCGGGCAATGCTCGCGACGAACTGGAGCTGCACGGGATCGGCACTCGACGTGAAGACGATCGGAATGGTCCGTGTCGCCTTGACCGCGACCGAGGTGACTTCCCCGCCGATGGAAAACAGGACATCGGGCTTCGTGCCGACGAGTTCGGCCGCCAGCTCGGGCAGGCGCTCGGGCCGGCCATCGGCATAACGGTACTCGATGGCGAGGTTTCTTCCTTCGGTGTAGCCGCGCTCGCGCAAACCGCCGCGGAACGCCGGCATCTGCAGGTCGGATTGCGGCGTGCTGTACAGCAGAACGGCGACGCGCGGGACCCTGGCCGGTTGCTGCGCGTGAGTCGCGAGCGGCAACGCTGCGGCGGCGCCGACAAGACCTTGGGTGAACGCGCGCCGCTTCATGTGTGCCTCTCCAGTCAGACTATCATATGCTGGCCACGCAAGCGGGAGAAACGCCATGCTCAAGCTCACCTTCTGCCTGCGGCGCCTGCCCAGCCTGACGCTGCCGGCCTTTCAGGACTATTGGCTGAACAAGCACGGCCCGCTGGTCCGCCGCCTGCAGCCGGCGCTCGGCATGGTGCGCTATGTCCAGCTCCACCGCCTCGACAACGACCTTGCCGACGGCATGTGCCGGGTGCGCGGGGCACCCGAGCCGTTCGACGGCGTGGCCGAGCTGTGGTGGGAGAGCGAGGAGACCTACCGCACCGCCGCCGCAATCCCGAGGCGCGCGAAGCCGGCCGGCTGCTGCTGGAGGACGAGGCGAAGTTCATCGATCTGCCGCGCTCGCCGCTCTGGCTCAATCGTGAGCAAGTGATCTACTCTGCGGCATGATCCAACGGTTGATCCTCTGCCTTTGCGCGCTGTTCCTCGCCGGCCCGGTGCTGGCGCAGCCCTATCCCTCCAAGCCGATCCGCCTGGTCGTCGGCTATTCGCCAGGTGGCGGCAACGACCTCATAGCCCGTATCGTTGCGGCGAGACTCCAGGAGAAACTCGGCCAGCCGGTCGTGGTCGACAACAAGCCGGGTGCCCAGGCGATCGTGGCGTCCGAGCTGGTCGCCAAGGCCGCACCCGACGGCTACACGTTGCTGATCGCGCCGAGCGGGCCGCTCACCATCAATCCTGCGGTCTATGCCAAGCTGCCCTATGATCCGGTGCGTGATTTCGCGCCGATATCGCTGCTGGCCGAATTTCCCCTGATGCTGGTGGTCGGAGCCGATCAGCCGATCAAATCGGTACGCGACCTGGTCGAGTACGGGCGCGCCCATCCCAACCTCGCCAACTATGCCTCCAGTGCCACGCCGTTTCAGCTCGCGGCCGAGTTGTTCAACCAGCGCACCGGTTCGAAGTTCCAGCACATCCCCTATCGCGGCAGCGGCGATGCCGTGCAGGCGGTGATGGCCGGCCAGGTGCTGATGGCGCTGGCCGATTCGGGCCCGATCGCCGGGCCGCTCAAGGGCGGCAAGCTGCGCGGGCTGGCGCTGACGGCGCCCAAGCGCAATGCAGCCCTCCCGGACGTTCCGACCATGGCCGAAGCCGGCATTGCCGATCTCGACATATCGCTGTGGGCCGGCATCGTGGCGCCGGCCGGCACGCCGCCGGAAGTTGTCACCGTGCTGCAGAACGCCATCCGCGACACGATCGCCTTGCCGGACGTGCGCACGGCGCTGGAAGCGATCGCCGTGGAGCCGCGCAGCAGCACACCGGAGGAATACCGCGCGCTGATCGCGGGCGATGCCACGCGCTGGAAGGCCGTCGCGGCCACCGCCAACATCAAGCTCGACTGAGGAACAGATGGACAGCAACGAAGCGCGGCACTCGACGGCGCATTACTTTCTCGAAGGCCTGAGCGAAATCGGCCTCGACTACCTGTTCTGCAATTTCGGCACCGACCACGCGCCGCTGATCGAGGAGCTGGCGGCCTTCAAGGGCTCCAATCGCAAGGTGCCCAAGACGTTGCTGATCCCGCATGAGAACGTCGCCGTGCATATGGCGGCGGGCTACACCATCGCCACCGGCCGCGGCCAGGGCGTTCTGGTGCATGTCGATGCCGGCACGGCCAACTCGGCGATGGCCCTGCACAATCTCTTCCGCACGCGCATTCCCGTGCTGCTGATGGCCGGCAAGGCGCCCTACAGCTCGCGCGGCGAGCAGCTCGGCTCGCGCGACATCTACGTGCATTTCATCCAGGAGCCGTTCGATCAGGCGAGCGTCGTGCGGCCCTACACCAAATGGGAATACAATCTGCCGTCGGGCGTGATCGCCAAGGAGGCGCTGCGCCGCGCCCATTCGGTGATGCAGAGCGACCCCAAGGGGCCGGTCTATTTCACCTTCCCGCGCGAGACGCTGACCGAAACCTGGTCGGAGGGCCAGATCCGCTCCTTCCCCGAGGAGAGCTACGGGCCGGTATCGGCGGGCGGTGTCGACGCCGCTGCCATCGACAAGGTCGCCGCCAAGCTGCTGACGGCGGAGCGCCCACTGCTGATCACCGCCTATGCGGGCCGCAACCATGCCACGGTGAAGGTTCTGGACGAACTTGCGCGCTTTGCCGGTATCCGCGTGATCGAACACAACACGATCTACGTGAACCTGCCGCACGACTCGCCCTGCCATGGCGGCTTCATGCCGGGCAAGCACCTGGCTGAAACCGATATGGGCCTGCTGGTCGATGTCGACGTGCCGTGGATCCCGAGCCAGACGCCGGACAATCCCAAGACCTGGTGGGCGCATCTCGACGTCGACGCAGAGAAGCGCGGCTTTCCGATGTACAGCTTCCCGGCCAACGTTCGCCTGCAGGGCGACAGCTACCGTATGCTGTCCGATCTTCTTGCCACCCTGAAGGTCAAAGCTGATGCGAGCTTCAGGACAAAAGCCGCGGCGCGCGTCGCAGCGATGGCGGGCGAGCTGAAGGCGCGGCGCGAGCAGGCGGTGAAGCAGGCGGCCGACAAGGGCAAGAAGGGCGAGATCAACCCGCACTTCCTTTGTGCCTCGCTCAACAAGGCGCTGAAGCCGGGCGACATTGTGGTGAACGAATCGATCCGCAACACGCCGGCCGTGCTGTCGCAGATGCCTCGGACCGAACCCGGTTCGCTGGTTGGCTTGGCCGGCGGCGGGTTGGGCTTCTCGGGTGGCGTGGCGCTGGGCCTCAAGCTCGCAAAGCCGGGCAGCACCATCCTACAGGTCGTCGGCGACGGCACCTTCTACTTCTCCAACCCGCAGTCGACCTTGTCGGTATCCAAGCACTACGGCCTGCCGGTGTTCACCGTCGTGGTCGACAATGCCGGCTGGGCGGCGGTGAAGGAATCGACCCTGCGCGTCTATCCCGACGGCGCCGCCAAGGCGCAGGACGAGTACGGCTCGCATCTCGCGCCCGACATGAACTTCGCCCTGGTCGCCGAAGCCGCCGGCGCGCATGGCGAGCTGGTCTCCGACCCCGACGAAGTCGAAGGCGCCATCGCGCGCTGCCTCGCCGCGCTGAAGGAAGGGCGGTCGGCGCTGCTGCATGCGAAGGTGACCAGGCTGTGAGCGTCGTCGTCGACGGTCTCGATCACCTCGTGGTCAACGTGCGCGACGTCGAGACGGCGGCTGCCTGGTACGAGCGCGTGCTCGGCATGACGCGTGAGGTCTTCGATACGCGGCACGGACCGGTGACGGCGATGAGGTTCGGCCGGCAGAAGATCAATCTGCGGCCGTACACGGTCAGCCAGGAGATGTGGTTCACCGGCAAGGCGATCGCGCCCGGCAGCGACGACCTCTGTTTCCTGACGAAAGCGGCTCCGCCGGCGGTGGCCGACCATCTGCGCGCTTGCGGTGTCGCCGTCGAGGAGGGCCCGACCGACAAGCGCGGCGCGATGGGCACGATCGTGTCCGTCTATTGCCGCGATCCCGACGGCAACCTGATCGAAATCTCGTCGTACAAGTAGTTCAGGCGTTCGCGCCGGCCAGCAACTCCAGCGTCTCGATCACGCCGGTCGGGTCGGCGACGCCCTTGCCGGCGATGTCGAAGGCGCAGCCATGGGCGACCGACGCAAACAGTACTGGCACGCCGATAGTCAGCGCCGAGGCGCGCAGGGGCGATAGAAGCTTGATCGGGATGTGACCCTGGTCGTGGAACATTGCCAGATAAAAATCGTGCTTGCGCTGGCTCAGCAGCAGGTCGGCGCCGACCGGGCCATCGGCGGCGATGCCTTCGGCTTTGAGCCGCGCCACGGCGGGCTTGGTGATGCGTTCGTCTTCGTCGCCGAACAGACCGTCTTCGCCGGCATGTGGGTTGATGCCGAAGACGCCGAGGCTCGGCGACGTCATGCCCAGCCGCTTGGCCGTCGCCACGGTGGCGCGGGCGGCTGCGACCACGAGGTCGGGTGAGAGCTGGGCCAGGGCCTGGGGCACCGATTCGTGCAGGGTCGCGTGGGTGATGCGCAGGCCCTTGCCGACCAGAATCATGAACGACGCGCCGCGCGGCATGCCGGTCAGGTCGGCGATGAGGCCGGGATAGCCGGAGAAGGCGATGCCGGCGCGGTTCACCGCCGTCTCGGAATGCGGGCAGCCGACGATGGCGTTGACCTTGCCAGCCTGCGCGAGCTTCACTGCCGCTTCGGCATAGCCGACTGTGGCCTTGCCGGCCCGAGGATCGAGTGTACCGGGTGCGTAGCCCGCTTCCTCGAGTACCGGCGCATCTATGAAGGCCGGGGTGTCGACGCCCAGGCGCTCGGCTGTTTGTTCTATGACAAAGGCATCGCCGACCAGCAGCGGGCGGATCTTGCCGGTCATCGCCAGCGCCGCCTTGATGGCGATCTCCGGGCCGATGCCGTTGGGATCGCCCAGCGTGATGGCGATGCGCATCAGAACGGGATGGCGACCAGCGTGTCGAACCTTCCGCCGTCGCAGACCACGACGCGTTCATTGAGCTTGAGCGCGCCGCTGCCGTTGGTCGAGACCTGGTCGTGGTAGCAACCGGTGGCGAACACATCCATCGTGCCGTCGCGCATGATGCGCACGATCAGGAATGGCGTCTCGACCCTGGCGACGCCGCCTTCTTCGCCCAGCACCGCCGGCAGGCCGACGATGTGGCGGTAGCGCTGGCGCTCGTAGATATTGGCCTTGCGTAGCGCTGACACGCGGTCCTGCAGCATGGCGCGCGAATCGGCGTACATGATGCCGGCCTCGTAGCCCTTCGCCAGGTTCTCCGCGGTCGTGAGCTTGTAGACGCAGGGATCGTGGAACAGCTCGGGCCAGTCCTCGAACTTCTCGTTGTCGATGGCGCGCGCGTAGGCGGCGTTGAGCTCGACCAGCTTCGCGACGTCCATCCTAAAAGCCCCTAAAAACCCATGTAGCGGCGATAGGCCTTCCAGAAGCCGCGCACCGAGGATTCGGTGGCGCGCGTCGCCTGGCTCTCGGCGCCGCTGCCGCCCATCTCGACCACCGAGATCTTGTCGCCGGCCGCCGCGATGCCGCGCTGCACGAAGCCGCCGACGCAGCCGTCCTCCATCGACACGAAGCCGGCCGGACCGACCAGGTTCTGCTGCTTCAGCCGGCGCTTGTTCATCTCCGGTGTGTCGTCGGCGAAGCCGAAGTAGGTCCACATCAGTTCCATCCTGTTGATACCCTTGGGCACGACCTGGCGGACGGCGAGGCAATTGTGGATCTGCTGCAGGATCAGGCCGGGGAAGATCGACAGGATCTGCAGCTGGATGCTGTCGCCGAACTCGGCGACCGGGTCGAGCAGGCTGGGATCGGCGAGCTTGTAGTCGTCGTTCTCCGAGCGCAGGCCCTTTTCCTTGAAGGCCTCGGAGCCCGCCATGTCGGTGTTGCTCATGGTGTAGCTCGCGTGGTGTGCGCCGTCGGGACTGACCAGTACGCCGCCGGCCTGGGTCAGGCGGGTGATGCGGAAGGTCGCGAAGAAGAGGTGCAGCAGGCTCGCGTGGTAGGTGTCCTTGACGTTCTCGACGTAGAGCTTCCAGTTGTTGGGCAGTGGCTGGCTGAAGCGGCCCATGATGCGAATCGGTCGGTTGAGCACGCGCTTGACGCGGCCCAGGACCTCGGCGCCGAGGTATTCCTCGATCGACGGCGTGTCGGGTGACAGCGTGGCGAAGACCAGGCCGGCCAGCGTCGTGGTGCGCAGCTTGCGCGGGCTGTGGCTCTCGCGCTTGAAGTCCTTCGACATGCCGCCGGCGCCGGCGATGCCGCGCTCGAAGGCGATGCCCTTGAGGTTGCCGCAGAGATCGTAGCTCCAGGCATGGTAGATGCACTTGAAGTTATTCTCGACGTTGCCGGCGTCGTCGAAGGCGATCAGCGCGCCGCGATGGGCGCAACGGTTCTCGAAGCAGTTGATCGAGTCGTCCGAATCGCGCACGACAATCACCGGCATGCCGCCGACGGTGTTGGTGCGGTAGTCGCCCTTGTTGGGGATGTCGGCCTCGAGGCAGACGAAGTTCCAGGTGGCGCCCTCGAAGATGCGCTGCATCTCGCGGGCGTAGTTGTCCTGGTCCTGGTAGACCCAGTAGGGCACGCGGGCGAGGGAGTCCTCGGGCCAGGGGCCATGTGGAGTTTGGCCAGGTGGCGTCGTGGCGGCCTCGTGGATGGTGGGGTCGATCCTGGTGTCCATGGTGAGCCTTCCCTTCACTCCAGCGTGACGTTGGCCGACTTGATGACGCCGCGCCAGCGCGCTTCTTCTTCCTTGATGAACGCCGCCGTGGCGGTGGTGCCCTGGCCCTGCGGCTCGGCGCCCTGCTCGAGGAATTTGCTCCGCACCTCGGGCAGCTTCAAGGCCGCCGCCGCGTCAGCATTGATCTTCTGCACGACCGCGTCGGGCGTGCCCGGCGGTGCCACGAAGGCGAACCAAGCGCTGGCCAAAAGGTCGGGCAGGCCGATCTCGGCGGCATTCGGAACGTCGGGCGCCACGAGACTGCGCGTCTTGCTGGCCAACCCGAGGAACTTCACTTGCTTGGCCTGCTCGAAGCGCAGGGCGGCGGAGATGTTGCCGATGAAGATGTCGACCCGGCCGGCGATGATGTCGATCAGCGCCGGTCCCTCGCCCTTGTAGGGCACATGCACCATTTCGATGCCGGCCATGGTCGCCAGCATCTGCGCCGACAGATGCGAGGTCGAGCCGTTGCCCTGCGAGGCATAGGTGATCTTGCCCAGGTTGGCCTTGCCGTAGGCTATGAGCTCCTGCGCCGTATTGGCCGGCAGGTCCTTGCGGGCGGTGATGACATTGGGCACGACCGCCAGCACCGTGATCGGCGCGAACTTCGTCCAGTCGTAAGGCAGGGTTTTGTAAAGATTGTGGTTGATCGACAGCGGGCCGGGCGGGCTGCACAACAGCGTGTAGCCATCTGGATCGGCGCGATAGGCGATCTCGGCGCCGACATTGCCGCCGGCACCGGCGCGGTTGTCGACGATCACCGGCTGGTTCCAGGCCGTGCCGAGCTTCTCACCGACGATGCGGCACAGCGTGTCGGCCGAGCCGCCGGCGGGGAAGGGCACGATCAGGCGCACCTGCTTCTGCGGCCAGTTGCCCTGTGCGAAAGCTGGCGACGCCATCACCAGCAGGACGATCAGCGATCGAACGAGACCCTTCACGACTGTTTCCACCCCTGAGCGCTTGTTTTGCCGGTCATTCTAACCCATCTCTGGCCGACATGCCCGCAACGCCGTTTCGCGATTTCGCGCAGTCGATTCAGCCCCAGGGCCCGCTGCGGGCCGCGATCACGGCGACTTACCGGCGGCCCGAACCGGAATGCCTGCCGCCTCTGATCGAGCAGGCCACCTTGCCGGGCGAGATCACCGAACGGGCCACCGCCCTGGCGCGCTGGCTGGTCGAGCGGCTGCACGAAAAGACCGGGAGCGGCGGCGGAGTCGAGGCCCTGATCCACGAATACGCGCTGTCCAGCCAGGAGGGCGTGGCGCTGATGTGCCTGGCCGAGGCGCTGCTGCGCATTCCCGACGACGAGACGCGCGATGCCCTGATCCGCGACAAGATCGGCGCCGGCGACTGGCAGGCCCATCTCGGCCGCAGTCCCTCGCTGTTCGTGAACGCCGCTACCTGGGGCCTGCTGCTGACCGGCCGCACGGCGAAGCTCACGTCGCGCGTCGCCTGCACTTCTCCGGCTTCGGTGCGGAAAAAGATGCCAAGGCCGCGCACATCCAGAAGCGCCGCCGATGGGGTGGTCGTTGCCGCCACGCTTTTGTTGCCTCCCTATTGGGAGGGAGCTTACACGAGTGTTTTAGCCCGTCATCGCCCGCGCTTTGCGCTGGGCCGGCGGCAACGCCGCCGTGCCGGTGACGCCTTCGCGGGTCAGCCGGTCGAGTTCGGCTTGCGAGAGGCCCAGCACCCCGCCGAGCACCTCGTCGTTGTACTGGCCCAGGGTCGAGGCGGGCGTCCGCACTGCGATGGGAGTGTCGCCGTCGCGGTAGGGCGCCGACGGTTGGGGATGGCGGCCGACATAGGCGCGCTCGATCCACTGCCAGAAGTCGCGCGCAACGAGATGCGGATCTTCCAGAAGCTCGAATGGCGGACGGACGGCGCCGGCCGCGATTCCTGCCTTCTGCAGGGCATTCATGGCGTCGTCGGGCGAGCGTTGGCATGTCCAGGCGGCGATCGCCGCCTCGATGCGGTCCTCCTGCGCACGCCGTCCTGTCGCCGTGGCAAGCGCCGGTTCGTCGAGGCCGGCGATCCGGGCCAGCGCGGACCACATGGTGTCGTCCGTGACGGCGATCGACACCCAGCGGTCGGTACCGGCCGACGGGAAGACGCCGTGCGGGACGAACGACGGATGGCGGTTACCGGCACGCGGTTTCACCCGACCGGTGGCCGATTGCTCGATTGCCCAGGCCGCCGTGAAGGGCAACATGCACTGGACCTGGGAGATGTCGATGTGCTGACCCTCGCCGGTGCGCTTCTTGTGGAGGAGCGCGATCAGCAGCGCGGAGGCGGCGTTGAGGCCGCCCACGGCGTCGCCGAAGGCGAGATGGTTCATCATCGGCGGATCGGTGGTGCGGCCGCCGACACCCGGCAGGCCGGAGCCCTGTTCCAAGGTCGAGCCGTAGGCCCGGGTCTCGCACCATGGTCCGCTGCCGCCGAAGGCCGCCATCGAGGCCATGACCAGCGACTGGTTCACCTTCTTGAGCTCGGGATAGTCGAGGCCGAAATTGCGCAGCACGCCGCTGGAATAATTCTCGATCACCGCGTCGGCGCCCTTCACCAGCTCCTTGGCCAACGCCACGCCGTCAGGAATGGTGAGGTCGAGCGTGATCGCCCGCTTGTTGCGGTTCATGATATTGAAGCGCGAGGACTTCTCGTAGAGCCGCTGCTCGACCGTCTCCGGCCGGTTGTCGACGCCGCGCCACCAGTCGGGATAGGCACAGGCCTCGATCTTGATCACGTCGGCACCGAGATCGGCGAGGTTGCGCGTGCAGACCGGGCCAGCCCAGCCCATCGACAGGTCGATGATGCGCATGCCTTCCAGAGGCCGTGCCGTCGCGGCCGTCGGTGCCGGCACTTTCAGCGGAACGATCGTGCCGTTGTGCTCGCCAAGCTTTGGAACGGTGCCGCCGAACCTGGGCGGCGTGGCGGTGAGATGAAACGGCGTGCCGGGCGCTTCGACGGTCATGTCGCCGACCTTGATCGGAACGATCGCCTTGCGGTCGCGGAACACTGGCCAGCTCAGCACCTCGGCCATGTTCGGCACGATGGCGAAGGGCAGGCGGAGTTCGAGGCCGGCTTCGAACCATTCCCGTGCCGTGCGGTCGAGGAAGCGTGGGATGAAGCGCGCCTCGAGTTCGTCGGCGCGGGCAAGCCGCTCGGGTCCCATGACGTACTGCGGATGGCGCACGAGGTCGGGCATGCCGAGAAGGGCGCAGAACGAATTCCACTGCGCCGGCGTCACGATGGTGATGCCGATCCAGCCTTCCTTGCAGCGATAGACGCCCATCGGATAGGTCGGCGTGAAGCGGTTGAAACCCCAGCGCTTCTGCGCGACGCCGGTCGTCCACGCCTCGATCGCCTGATACTCGGCGAGCGCGATGGTGCCCTCGTGCACGCTCACCTCGTAGGTCCGGCTCTGTGCGCCATGGAGCGAAGCCATCGCCGGGATGAACGCGGCGAGCCCGCCCATGATCGCCAACTGGTAGTCGGGCAGGGTAAGCGGCGGGCCTTCCGCCGGACCGATCAGCTGCACGAAGCCGGCGAGCGCGCGGCAGACCGCGTCGGTGGTCTTGAAGTCCTTGTAGGGCCCCGTCTTGCCGAACCAGCTCGCTTCGATCGCCACAAGGTGCGGGTGGGCCGAATGATCGATGTCGGCCGAGTCGATCAGCACGTGCGCGTCGCGCAGCAGCGCCGGAAGATCGACGGCATCCGAAGTGACGCTCTTCTTGCCGTAGTTGAGGTATGCGAACCAGCCGCTGGTACCGTCGTCGATCATCGGCGGAAAGGAGCGGGTGGGATCGCCGCCCGTCGGCTCGACCTTGATGACCTCTGCGCCGAAATCGGCGAACAGGCGGGCAGCATAGGCGCCGGCCGGCAGGGCTCCGATCTCGATGACGCGATAGCCGGAGAGCGGGCCTCTATACCCGGCGTCGGGGCTCACTCCGGTTTTACGGTCTCGTTGACGCAAAGCAGGAGTTCGGCGTTGGTCTCTTTCTTCCGCGCGATCTCGCAGTCGTCATACGTCATCGGCCCGCCATAGTAGTCGCGGCCAAAGGCGATGATATGTGGCTTCTCGAGGTACCAGCCCGGCCCGTTCCAGGCGATCTGGGAGTTGGCGCAACCGGCCAACCCAACCAACGACATGAGTGCAAAAGCCTTACGCATCGAACCTCCGAGGTGCGACGCCATTATAGCAAGAAGGTGTTGGTCCGGTCGAGGAAGTCGTGCATGTGCACGATCATCTGGTCACCCTCCAGCAGGCAGACGCCGTAGGCCGGGGGCTCATGGCTGCCGGGGATCCGGCCTTCTATGACGAAGTCCAACGCCACCTGGTGGCTGGTGGCGCGCAGGGTCGAGATCGGGATGCCGCGCCAGCTCCCGGCCACCGGGCGATGCAGATGGCCGAAGAACAAGTGGCGGATGTTGGCGCGGCCGGCCACGGCCGCGATGAAGTGCTGTGGCTCTAGCAGCGAGATGTCGTCCATGCGCTTCAGCCGCACCTTGAAGGGCGGATGGTGGATGAAGATCATCACCGGGCGGTTGCCGGCCCGGTCGAGGGTCGCCTTCAGCCAGGCCGCCCGCTTCTCGCAGAAGGTGCCCCACGGCTTGCCGGGCTCGTTGGTGTCGAGGCAGATACCCAAAACGCCCTCGCCGAGCTCCAGCGTGTACTGGATGAAGCCGTTGGCGTCGGCCTTCACCGCCGGGAAGGTGTTCCGCAGGTTGGCGCGGTCGTCGTGATTGCCCATCAGCAGGTGGTAGGGGATAGCGAGCTTGTCGAGCTCGCGCTTCAACGCCGCATAGGCTTCGGGTTGCCCCTTGTGGCAGAGGTCGCCGGTCAGGACCGCGAACGCCGCATCGCTGTGATTGCGGTTCACGTCGGCGACGCACAGCGCCAGCCGGTCGATCGGATTGAGGCCGTAGAGCAGCTCGCCGGGCGGCAGCAGATGGGTGTCGGTGATGTGAATGAATTTTTGCATTGCTCGCACTTTACCGCTGTCATCCCGAGCAAAGCGAGGGACCTTTAAAGATCCTTCGCTTCGCTCAGGATGACACGCGTTCGCGTGTCACTTCGGCAGCAGCGCCTGCGTGTCCGCCGTCATCTTGGTCAGCACGGCGTCCGGCTTGGCGCTCTGGTTCACCACGCTCTGCAGATGATCCTTGATCACGTCGGTGATTTTGAGGCCGTTCTCGCCGGGGAAGGCGTACCACGCCGTCATGCTCGGCAGCTGGCCGATGGCGACCCGGTGGTTGGGATTCTGGGCATAGAAGTCACCCAGCATGGGCGAGACCGTGGCCTATACGGTATCCGGCCCCGGCCGCTATATCCGCGTGCGCTCGGTTCTGCCGCTGCTGCCCACCGAGAGCTTCATGTCCCAGCCGCTGCGGGCGCGTACCTGGACCTATTCGATCGATCCCGCGGTCGACCATCTCGCCCGGCGACAGCCGCTCGATTTCACCGCCGAACAGAAGGAAGCCGACGGCAAGGTCTACCTTGCGGCCCGGATGAAGATCGATTTCTCCGGCACCGTCTCGACCGAAATCCAGGGCTGCCGCTTCGAGCTGGTGAAGGTGGCGCGGACAGTCCAGGGGACGATCGACGGCAAGCCGCTGTCGAACCGGGCGGAGATCTGGATCTCGCCGGAATTGCGGGCGGCGCTGTTCACCCGCATCGTCGATAACAATTACACGGTGACCTATACCACCATGGGGATCGCCCGGGATTTCAAGCCCGTGGAGTAGCCACTTCGCCTCTTGCATCGGCCCGGCGAATGTCGGACATGCATTATATTCCGGGGGGAGAGCTGGCTTTTGCCGGCCCCGTCCGGCTGGCTATTTGGGGCATTTGGGCGATGGGACTGCCGGCTAAACAGGGACTCTACGATCCGCGCAACGAACACGATTCGTGCGGCGTAGGCTTTGTCGCCAACATCAAGGGCGCCAAGTCCCACGACATTGTGAGCCAAGGCCTCAAAATCCTGCTCAATCTCGACCATCGCGGCGCCGTCGGCGCCGACCCGCTGGTCGGCGACGGGGCGGGTTGCATGATCCAGACCCCCGATGCCCTGCTGCGCGACTGGGCACGCAAGACTGGGGTCGACCTGCCCGAGCTCGGTCGCTACGCCGTCGCCATGTGCTTCCTGCCGCAGAACGAGGCGGCGCAGAAATTCGCCGTCAAGCGGCTGGAGCATTTCATCAAGGTCGAGGGCCAGAAGCTGGTCGGCTGGCGCGACGTGCCGACCGATGAGACCGGCCTCGGTGCTGCCGTCATCGAGCGCATGCCGGTGATCAAGATGGCGATCGTCGGCCGCGGCCCCAAGGTCGCCGACCAGGACGCCTTCGAGCGCAAGATCCTGGCGATTCGCAAGCAGACCCAGAACCCGCTGGTCGAGCTTGAGAAGAAGCACAAGCTGCCCGGCCTGTCGCAGCTCTACATGCCGTCCTTCTCGACCCGCACCGTGGTCTATAAGGGGCTGCTGCTCGCGCCCCAGGTCGAGAGCTTCTACGAGGACCTGCGCAATCCGCTGACCGAGTCGGCGCTCTGCCTCGTGCACCAGCGCTTCTCGACCAATACCTTCCCGTCGTGGAAGCTGGCGCATCCCTACCGCTTCATCGCCCATAACGGCGAGATCAACACGGTGCGCGGCAACGTCAACTGGATGTACGCTCGCCGCCGCACGATGGAATCCGAGCTGATCGGCGCCGATCTCGACAAGATGTGGCCGATCATCCCGCACGGCCAGTCCGACACCGCCTGCGTCGACAACGCGCTCGAACTGCTGCTGGCCGGCGGCTACTCGCTGTCGCACGCCATGATGATGCTGATCCCCGAGGCATGGGCCGGCAATCCGCTGATGGATGCCAAGCGCAAGGCTTTTTATGAGTATCACGCCGCCCTGATGGAGCCGTGGGACGGCCCTGCATCGATCGCCTTCACCGACGGCCGCCAGATCGGCGCCACCCTCGACCGCAATGGTCTGCGCCCTGCGCGTTTCATCGTCACCGACGACGATCTCGTCGTCATGGCGTCGGAATCGGGTGTGCTACCGATCCCCGACGAGAAGATTGTGCGCAAGTGGCGCTTGCAGCCCGGCAAGATGCTGCTGATCGATTTGGAGCAGGGCCGCATCGTCGAGGACGAGGAGCTGAAGCGCAGCCTGGCCGAGGCCGAGCCCTACGAGGAATGGTTGAAGGAGACGCAGCACAAGCTCGAGGAGCTTTCCGAGCTGCCTGACGCGCCGCTGCCGGCGCCGTCGAACGATCCCACCACGCTGCTCGATCGCCAGCAGGCCTTCGGCTACACGCAGGAAGACATCAACTTCTTCCTCGAGCCGATGAGCAAGGATCCCGACGATCCGATCGGCTCGATGGGCACCGACACGCCGATCGCCGTGCTCTCGAAGAAGCCCAAGCTTCTCTACAACTACTTCAAGCAGAACTTCGCCCAGGTCACCAACCCGCCGATCGATCCGATCCGCGAGGAGCTGGTGATGTCGCTGGTGTCGATGATCGGCCCGCGGCCCAACCTGCTGGGACGCCAGGCCGGTACGCACAAGCGCCTGGAAGTCTCGCAGCCGGTACTGACCAATTCAGAGCTGGAGAAGATCCGCTCGATCGAGGACCTGCTCGACGGCTCGTTCCGCACCGCCACGCTCGACATCACCTGGCCGGCGTCGGAAGGCGCGGCCGGCCTCGAAAAGGCGCTCGACCGCGTCTGCGCCGAGGCGACGGACTGCGTGCTGGCCGACCGCAACATTCTCATTCTCTCGGACCGTGCCGTGTCGTCCGAGCGCGTGCCAATCCCGGCGCTGCTGGCGACCGCCGCCGTGCACCATCACCTGATCCGTCGCGGCCTGCGCACGCAGACCGGCCTGGTCATCGAATCGGGCGAGGTCCGCGAGGTTCATCATTTCTGCTGCCTCGCCGGCTACGGCGCCGAGGCGATCAACCCATACCTCGCTTTCGAGACGCTGGAGCAGCTGCGCCTGCAGAACGGCCTGCCGCAAAAGGTCTACGAGGTGCAGAAGAATTACATCAAGGGCGTCGGCAAGGGCCTGCTCAAGGTCATGTCCAAGATGGGCATCTCGACCTACCAGTCCTACTGCGGCGCCCAGATCTTCGATGCCGTCGGCCTGCACTCGGGTTTCGTCGAGAAGTATTTCACCGGCACCGCCACCACTATCGAGGGCGCCGGCTGGAAGGAGATAGCCGAGGAGACGGTGCGCCGCCATCGCGACGCCTACGGCGACAACCCGATCTACCGCACCATGCTCGATCCCGGCGGTGACTACGCCTTTCGGCTGCGTGGCGAGGATCATGCCTGGACGCCGGAGAGCGTGGCCAGGCTGCAGCACGCCGTGCGCGGCAATTCCTCCGACGAGTACAAGGCCTTCGCCCGCACCATCAACGAGCAAAACGAGCGGCTGCTGACCATCCGTGGCCTGATGGAAATGAAGTGGGCCGACATGCCGGTCCCCATCGAGGAGGTCGAGCCGGCCGCCGACCTCGTCAAACGCTTCGCGACAGGCGCCATGAGCTTCGGCTCGATCAGCCGCGAGGCCCATACGACGCTGGCCATCGCCATGAACCGCATCGGCGGCAAGTCGAACACCGGCGAGGGTGGCGAGGAGTCCGACCGCTTCAAGCCGCTGCCCAACGGCGATTCCATGCGCTCGGCCATCAAGCAGGTGGCCTCGGGGCGGTTTGGCGTAACGGCCGAGTATCTCGTCAATGCCGACGACCTGCAGATCAAGATGGCCCAGGGCGCCAAGCCCGGTGAGGGCGGCCAGCTGCCCGGCCACAAGGTCGACAAGAACATCGCCCGCGTGCGCCAGTCGACGCCCGGGGTCGGCTTGATCTCGCCGCCACCGCATCACGACATCTATTCGATCGAGGATCTGGCGCAGCTCATCCACGATCTCAAGAACGCCAACCCCAGGGCCCGCGTCTCGGTGAAGCTGGTCTCGGAGGTCGGCGTCGGTACGGTCGCCGCCGGCGTCTCCAAGGCGCGTGCCGACCACGTGACGATCTCGGGCTTCGAGGGCGGTACCGGCGCCTCGCCGCTCACCTCGCTGACGCATGCCGGCTCGCCGTGGGAAATCGGTCTCGCCGAGACACAGCAGACGCTGGTGCTGAACGGGTTGCGTGGACGTATTGCAGTTCAAGTTGACGGTGGGCTCCGCACCGGACGGGACGTCGCCATCGGCGCGCTTCTGGGTGCCGACGAATTCGGCTTCGCCACGGCGCCGCTGATCGCGGCCGGCTGCATCATGATGCGCAAGTGCCACCTCAACACCTGCCCGGTCGGCGTGGCGACGCAGGATCCGGTGCTGCGCAAGCGCTTCACCGGCCAGCCCGAGCACATCATCAATTACTTCTTCTTCGTCGCCGAAGAGCTGCGCGAGATCATGGCGCGCCTGGGCTTCCGCACGCTGAACGAGATGATTGGCCGCGTCGACAAGCTCGACATGTGCAAGGCGCTCGACCACTGGAAGGCGGGCGGCGTTGACCTCACCAAGCTCCTGTACCAGATGCCGGCCAAGCCTGGCGTCGCGGTGTGGAACAGCGAACGCCAGAACCACGGCCTCGAACACGCGCTCGACCACACTCTGATCGCCGACTCGCAGGCAGCGCTCGAAAGCGGCCAGCCGGTGCGCATCGCGCTCGAAATTGGCAACGTCAACCGTACCGTCGGCGCCATGCTGTCGGGCCAGATCGCCCGGCGCTACGGCCATGCCGGCTTACCTGACGACACGATCTCCATCCGCCTCGGCGGCACCGCCGGCCAGAGCTTCGGGGCCTTTCTGGCGCGCGGTGTGTCGTTGGAACTTTCCGGCGACGCCAACGACTATGTCGGCAAGGGCCTGTCCGGCGGCCGCGTGATCGTGCGCCAGCCCAAGAACTGCAAGCGCGACCCGGCGCAGAACATCGTCGTCGGCAACACCGTGCTCTACGGCGCCATTTCCGGCGAAGCCTATTTCGAGGGCGTGGCCGGTGAGCGCTTTGCCGTGCGCAACTCGGGCGCCGTCTGTGTCGTCGAGGGCACCGGCGACCACGGCTGCGAATACATGACCGGCGGCGTCGTGGTCGTGCTGGGCGCCACCGGGCGTAACTTCGCGGCCGGCATGTCGGGCGGCATCGCCTATGTCTATGATCCCAAGGCGCGCTTTGGCCCCCTGTGCAACATGGCGATGGTCGATCTGGAAAAGGTCGGCCCGCCGGATTCAGAGCATGCCGACGATCCCGGCCGGCCGCGCCAGCGTTCGGTCAGCGTCGACGACAGCGGCATGGGCGACACCATGCGCTTCGACGCCGAGCGCCTGCGCATCCTGATCGAGCGTCATCACCTGCACACCGGCAGCGCCAAGGCGCGCGAGTTGCTCGAGGACTGGGGCAATGCGCTCCAAAGCTTCGTCAAGGTGATGCCCAAGGATTACAGGCGCGCGCTGCTGCAGGCACGGGACGAGGCATCCGCGGCGAAAGTCGCGGCGGAGTAGCGTATGGGTCTGTCGTCGGGCTTTCTGGATATCGAGCGCAAGGACCGTCCCTACGAGAAGGTCGAGGCGCGTCTCAAGACGTGGCGCGAGTTCGTGCTGCCGCTGCCGCCGGCCGAGGTGTCGAAGCAGGGCGCGCGCTGCATGGATTGCGGCATCCCGTTTTGCCACAACGGCTGCCCGGTCAATAACCTGATCCCCGACTGGAACGAGCTGGTGCGCCGCGACCGCTGGCAGGCAGCACTCGAGACGCTGCACTCGACCAACAATTTCCCGGAGTTCACCGGCCGCATCTGCCCCGCGCCGTGCGAGGCCTCGTGCACGCTGAACATCGACGACAATCCGGTAACCATCAAATCGATCGAATGCTCGATCGTCGACCGCGGCTGGGAGGAGGGCTGGATCGTCGCCCTTCCGGCGGCGAAGAAGAGCGGCAAGCGCGTCGCGGTGGTCGGCTCCGGCCCGGCCGGCATGGCCTGCGCCCAGCAGCTCGCGCGGGCGGGTCACATCGTGACGCTGTTCGAGAAGGCCGATCGTGTCGGCGGGTTGCTGCGCTACGGCATTCCCGATTTCAAGATGGAGAAGCAACTGATCGACCGGCGCGTGCGCCAGATGGAAGGCGAGGGTGTGGAGTTCCGCACCGGCGTCGAAGTCGGCACGACCATCTCGGTGAAGTCGCTGCTCGAAGGCTACGACGCCGTGGCACTGACCGGTGGCGCCGAATGGCCGCGTGACCTCGAAGTGCCGGGCCGCGACTTGAACGGCATCCACTACGCCATGGATTTCCTGGTGCAGCAGAACAAGCGCGTCGCCGGCGACGACGAGGCGCGCGCCGCCCCGCGCGGCACGCTCACGGCCAAGGGCAAGCACGTCATCGTGATCGGCGGCGGCGACACCGGCTCGGACTGCGTCGGCACCTCCAACCGCCAGGGTGCCGCCTCGGTCACCCAGCTCGAAGTCATGCCGCAGCCGCCGGAGCACGAAGACAAGGCGCTGACCTGGCCCGACTGGCCCCTAAAGATGAGGACGTCGTCCTCGCACGAGGAAGGCGTTGAACGCGACTTTGCGGTACTGACCAAGCGCGCGGTTGGCAAGGACGGCAAGGTCGAGGCGCTGGAATGCGCCCGCATCGAGTGGGCAAAGGGCGCCGACGGACGCATGGCCATGCAGGAGGTTGCCGGCAGCGCCTTCCAGCTCAAGGCCGATCTGGTGCTGCTGGCCATGGGCTTCCTGGGGCCGCGCAAGGCGGGGATGGTCGAGCAGGCGGGTGTCGCGCTCGACCCGCGCGGCAACATTCTGGCCAATGTCGTCGACTACAAGACCTCGGTGCTCAAGCTGTTTGCCGCGGGCGACATGCGCCGCGGTCAGTCCCTGGTCGTTTGGGCGATCCGCGAGGGTCGGCAATGTGCCCGGGCGATCGACGAAACGTTGATGGGCGCCACAACGCTGCCCCGGTAATTAAGTCCGGCGAAGTGACTTTCCACCTTAATTGGCGCTTATAGTGCGTTAGATCGCCTCGCGACCCACAATTACAACATGAAGAAAGTCGAGGGACTCGCATGGCCTCCTCCAAGAAGAAGCACACGCCCGATCCCGTCAAGAAACCCGCCTTCGATCCGAACAAGAAGGGCGACAAGAAGATCCTGGCCTACGTCACCGCGTGCGACGACGCCGACAAGCTGAAATCGCTGATCGTCAATGCCAACAAGCTCGGCAATGCCATCGTCGCCGAAGCGGCTTTCCGCAAGCTGATCGCGCTGGTGCCCGGCGAGCAGCCGGGTTCGGTCGAGCACGATTTCTGGCAGACAGTGAATGCCTTCGAGCAGACGCTGACGCAGGAGCGGGGCAAGACGACGCGCCTGTCGCGCACGCGTCAGAAAGTCGGCAAGGTCGGCGTGGTGCAGACACTGAGCGACTGGGCGCTGAACGGCCACGACACGGAGGGTTTCCGCATGCTGCTCGATCGCGGCATGCCCGAACTCACAGGCGAGGCGATTGCGCTGCGCCATCCTGGCAGCTTCGAGCCGCCTGTCCTCGAGGCTGCCCGGCAGAGGTTGGTCGGTGCCGGCGTCGACTTGAATTCGCTGCTGCAGTGACGTTCACTCCGGCGGCATGCAGCTACTTCTCATCCAGGGTGCCAACATGGAGCATCTGGGCAAGCGCCAGCCCGAGCTCTACGGCACGACCACGGCCAGCGAGCTTGATGCGATCCTGACCAAGCGCGCCCGCGAGCTGAAGGTGAAGCTCGACATCCTCTACACCAACATCGAGGGCGAGGCGGTTTCAGCGATCTACAAGGCGGTGAAGGCCGGCGTCGACGGCATCCTGTTCAATCCCGCCGGCTTCCTGCACGCCGGCCACTCCCTGCGCGACTGCCTCAAGGCCATCGAGGTGCCGGCGCTGGAAATCCACATGACCAACATCGAGAAGCGCGGCCGCCGGTCGATCACCGCCGATGCCGCGATCGGCATGATCGCGGGCTTTGGCGTCGCCTCTTATCTGTTGGCGCTCGAAGCCATGACCGTACGGCTCGGCAAGGCGGCGCCATGATCGAAATCACGCCGCTGCGAGATGTCGACCGCGCGACGTGGCAGACGCTGAGCGTCGGCTACAACACCTTCTACGAGCGGACCCAGCCCGATGCAGTCTACGACCATGTCTGGCGCCGGCTGCAGGAAGGTGCCGAACTGCATGGCCTCGCCGCCCGCCTCGACGGCAGGCTGGTCGGCATCGTGCACTACCTGTTCCACGTCAACGTCTGGGTCGACGACGTCTGCTACCTCGCCGACCTGTTCGTCGACGAGACGGTGCGCGGCCAGGGCGCCGCCCGCGCGCTGATCGAGGCGGTGGCGGCCGAGGCGAAGAAGCGCGGCGCCGCGCGCCTCTATTGGCTCACCAAGCAGGACAATGCGCGCGCCCGGGCGCTTTACGACAAGGTCGCGCGCTTCGCCGGCTTCATCCGCTACGATTATCCGCTGGTGACACCGTCATGATGACGTACAGCACGATCTTCAAGGTGTGGGCGGAGGTCGAGGGCGAGGGCATGGTGTTGCGCGATGCCATCAGCTACCAGTTCAAGCCCTATCTGATACCGCAGTGGGAAGAGGGACCGGATGGCGCCTGGCGACGGCCGGAACGGCTCGTGCCGCTTGAGCCGTTCGGCTGTCAAAAACTGGAAGCCAATCCCGAGGACGCCGACTTTCGCGTCACGAATCCCATCCCGCAGACCGTGTGGTCGGGCCCACCCTCGCCGGAACTGAAGGAGCGCTACGGCGTGATGTTCCGGCCGCCGGCACGGCTATGGCTGGGCGGTACCTGAACACTGGAGCGTTCCGGTAACCGTGCGGCGGTAAATCAAGGAATCTTGCACTCCTTGGCCTGCTTGATGACCGCCTCATGGTCGAAGGTGTTCACCTTCTCGAAGAAGTTCGGGATACCCACGACATAGTCGGCGGGATTGGCGCTCTTCTGCTTGATCAGCTTGGTTTCAAGGAAGAGGTCCTCGAGCTTGTTGAAATCCCCGGCCGTGACGCGGCCCCAGAGCTTGCCGCCGCCCATGTCGAGCGCCTGCTGCATGCCGCCGACGGCCAGCACGACGAGCGTGCCGAACGCGACCAGGAGACGGCGGAGCCACTTGTTCATCGCTGCAATGCCTTCCACACCTTGGCTGCCGTGATCGGCATGTCGATGTGGTGCACGCCGAGCGGGCGGAGCGCGTCCATCACCGCGTTGCCGAGCGCCGCCGGCGCGCCGTTGGTCGGCAACTCGCCGATGCCCTTGAGGCCCAGGAAATTGTTGGGCGAGGTGGTGGCGATGCTTCCGACTGTGAAGTTCGGCAAATCGTCGGCGTGCGGCAGGGCATAGTCCATTAGGGTCCCGGTCAGCAACTGCCCGGTTTCCTCGTCGTAAACCGCCTGTTCCATCAAGGCGTTGCCCAGCCCATGCGCGATGCCGCCATGCATCTGGCCGGCGATCAGAAGCGGATTGACGACGATTCCGGCATCGAACGCCGCGGTGAAACGATCGACGCGCACGGCGCCGGTTTCGGGATCGATCTCGACCTCGCAGACCATGACGCCAGTCGGGAAGGAATCAATCTTGTCCGCGAACACGGCATCACCCTCGAACGGCTTGTAGCTGGCCAGTTCGAGCAAACCGATGCGGCGGTCGGTGCCCACCACCTCGAAGGCGCCGTCGCGATACTGGATATCGGCCGGCGACGTCTCGAGCTTTTCGGCCGCGAGATCGCGGCCGCGCCTGATCACCACGTCGGCGGCGCGCCGCAGCGTCGTGCCGCTGATGATGGTCGAGGACGAGCCGCCGGTGCCGCCGCCATGCGGGATGGTGCCGGTGTCGCCCTGGCGGACGTCGATGCGCTCGACCGGAATGCCGAGCGAGGCCGACAGCACCTGGGCGAAAACCGTCTCGTGACCCTGGCCCTGGCTTTGCGAGCCGACATGGGCGATCAGCTTCTCGGCCGTCGCCTGGACCACCGCGTGTTCGTCGGCAATGCCGCCGGTGCCATGCAAGTGGCAGGAAAGTCCAATGCCGCGACGGAAGCCCTTAGCTTCGCTCTCGGCGCGGCGTTCAGCGAAGCCGGCGTGATCGGCGACTTTCAGCGCCGTCTCGAACAGGCGTGGACAATCGGCGGCGTCGTAGGTGTAGCCGCTGGCCGCCGCGTAGGGCATGTCGGCCGCTTGCAGGAAATTGAGCCGGCGCAGATCGGCTGCCGAACGGCCGGTTTCGTGGGCGGCAATATCGACCAGCCGTTCCAGCAGGAACAGTGCCTCCGGCTTGCCGGCGCCGCGGATAGCGTCGACCGGCACGGTATTGGTGAAGGCGCAATCGAAGTCGACCCGGATCGCCGGGATGCGATAGAGGCCGGAGATCACTTTGGCGAGGCCGGTCGTGGGAATGCTCGGTGCGAACATTGAGAGGTAGGCGCCGTAGTTGGCCTGCGCGGCGACGCGCAGCCCGAGGAAATGGCCGTCCTTGTCGAGCGCCAGCTCGGCCGAGGCGACGAGATCACGGGCGTGGCTGTCCGACAATGCGAGCTCCGAACGGTCGCAGGTCCAGCGCAGGCCGCGCTTGAGCTTGCGCGTCGCCCAGGCGACGAGCGTTGGCTCGGCATAGATCGGATATTTCGGCCCGAAGCCGCCGCCGACATCCTGCGTGATGAGACGAAGTTTGTCCTTCGGGACATTGAGCACGCGCTCGCACATCAGGCGGTGTGGGATCTGCACGCCCTGCGAGGAGAAGGTGACGGTGACGAGGTCGCTGGTGGCGTCGTAGACCGACCACGCCGCGCGCGTTTCCAGGTAGTGCACGATCTGGCGCGGCGAGCGGATCGAAAGCTTCGAGACATGCGCTGCACGCGCGAGCGCGGCGTCGGTGGCGGCAACGTCGCCCTTGCCCCAGCGGCACATCAGATTGCCCGGTACGTCGTCGTGCACCAGCGCTGCACCCGGCGCCAATGCCTGCTCGACGGTGACGACCGCCGGCAATTCGCCGTAGTCGACCGCCAGCAGGTCGACGGCGTCGCGTGCCTGGTCGAGCGTGCCGGCCACGATCATGGCCACGATGTCGCCGACATGGCGCGCCTTGCCCACCGGCATCGGCAAGTGCGCCGGCTCGCGGTGGCGGTTGCCGGCGGCGTCCTTGATCTCGCTGATTGCCGGCAGGTGGCCGAGCTTGTCGGCGGCGGTGTCCTCGGCGGTGTAGATCGCGACCACGCCGGGCGAGGCGAGCGCCGCACTCTTGTCGATGCCCTTGATCAGCGCGTGTGCATACGGCGAGCGCACGAACAGCACAGCCAATGCATCTATGGGCGCGGTGCTATCGGCATAGCGGCCGCCGCCGGTGAGGAAGCGCTGATCCTCGCGGCGGGTGATCGATTGCCCGAGCTTGAGAGGAGCGTTCATGCGTTCCGTCTTAGGCGGCCATCACGTCGCTGATGACTTTTAGAGCGGTGTCGATGTCGGCCCGACTGACGTCGAGATGGGTCACGGCGCGGATGCGGGTGGCGGTGTTGGCGCCGACACCGATATTGCGCTGCTTGCAGGCCTCGACGAACTTCACCGACGACATGCCGGGCTTGGTGATCTCGAAGAAGACGAGGTTGGTCGCCATCTTCTCCGCGTCGATCTGGATGCCCTTGATATTGGCCAGGCCCTTGGCGAGGTGCTGGGCATTGTCGTGGTCCTCGGCTAGGCGGTCCCAGTTGTGGTCGAGGGCATAGAGGCCGGCGGCGGCGATGACGCCGGACTGGCGCATGGCGCCGCCCAGCATCTGCTTCACCCGCCACGCCTCGTGGATGAAGTCGCGCTTGCCGGCCAGGATGGCGCCGACCGGCGCGCCGAGGCCCTTGGTGAAGTCGAGCCAGAGTGAGTCCACGCACTTGGCATAGTCGGCGGGTTTTACGCCCGTCTTGACCGAAGCATTGCAGAGCCGTGCGCCGTCCATGTGCAAGGAAAGGCCGGCGTCGCGCGCGACCTTGGCTACGCCCTGCATGGTGGCGAGTGGCCAGGCCGTGCCGAAACCGCCGTTGGAGGTGTTCTCGAGCGAGACCAGCCGCGAGCGCGGCGAGTTGCGGCTGTTGGGATCGCGGATCGCGGCCTTGACCTGATCGGCGGTGAACACGCCGTTCGGCCCGTCGAGCATGCGGATCATGACGCCCGAATTAGCGGCGGTGCCACCGGACTCGGCGTTGATGATATGCGCGGTCTTGTCGGCGATCACCTCGTCGCCCAGCCGGCAATGGACGCGGATGGCGATCTGGTTGGCCATCGTGCCGCTCGGCAGGAAGACGGCGTCCTCGGTGCCCAGAAGCTCGCAGGCGCGCTCGCGCAGTCGGTTGACGGTGGGGTCCTCGAACTTCTGTTCGTCGCCCACTTCGGCCTCGGCCATGGCTTTTCGCATGCCGGGCGAGGGCTTGGTCTTGGTATCGCTGTAGAGATCGATGAACTGGTTTTGCATGGCGTGTCGGGTTCTCCTGCGCCACCATAGCCCGGGGAAAAGAGGGCAGCAGCCATGAAATTCACCTGTTCCACCTGATGCCGTGGCCCTTCCTGAGCGAGCTCGACCTGCTCGTGGAGATGCACAATCTCGCCTACGACATCCGCCGCTCCGTCTATCTTTGACGGCCGGGTCAGGACTCCATGACGATGGCGACGCGGCCGGTGACGCTGCGCTCGAGCAACGCGCGCATCGCCCCGGCCGTCTGGTCGAGCCGGAACATGCGGTCGACATGCGGGCGACAAAGGCCTGCCTCGCACCAGCCGCGGATACGCTTGGCGAGAGCGAACGTGCGCCCGGCTTCCTCGAAGCGCGCGTCGTGCGGGCTCCAGCCGACGTAGTAGCCGTAGTTGAAGCCGGTCACGGCGAGGTTCTTGATTAGCAGGATGTTGGCCGGGATCTGCGGGATGCTGCCGCCGGCGAAGCCGATGGGGCAGATGCGGCCCTCGACCGCCATGCAGCGCAGCGATTGCGCGAACACCTCGCCGCCGACCGGATCGTAGACGCGGTCGACGCCGCGGCCCCCGGTCAGCTTCAGCACCTCCTCGCGGAAGTCCGAGGCGGCATAGTCGATCACGTGGTCAGCGCCATGCGCCTTGGCGAAGGCGGTCTTGCGTGGACCCCCGGCCGTCGCGATGACCGTGGCGCCCAGAAGCTTGCCGATCTCGACAGCCGCCATGCCGACGCCGCCCGCCGCGGCATGGACCAGCAGCGTCTGGCCCTTCTGCACGTCGAGCGCCATCGGCCAGGTGAGCGCGCCGGCCGAAGTCGGGTAGGAGATGGCGAGCTGGATCGCCTCGACGAACCCGACATTCGCCGGCTTAGGGAAAACATTGACCTCGTGCGCCACCGCCTCCTCGGCCAGTCCGCCCCAGTCGAGCACCGCCACGACCTCGTCGCCCACCCTGAGGCGCTTGCAGGCGGGATCGGCCTCGATGACGGTGCCGGAGGCTTCGGTGCCCGGCGCAAAAGGAAAAGGCGGGCGGCGCTGGTACTTGCCGGCGATCACCAGGGTGGTGGCGAAGCTCACCCCGGCGGCGCGGACCTTCAGGCGCACCTGGCCGGGCTTGAGCGGCGGCCGTTCGACCTCCTCCAGCCGCAAATCTTCCGGTTGGCCCCACTGGCGGCAGATCATCGCCCGCATGTAACGTCCTTTCCCGTGAGCAGGAGTTTGGCATGACCGCCCCGGAACTGTCGCTGTGCGTCGGCGTCACCGGCCATCGCGACATCGGGGTGAACGCGTCGGCCGCGGTCGAGGCGCTTGTCCGCGAGGCGTTCGCCCGCCTGGAGAAAGGCCTCGCCTGTCCGATCACCGTGCTGTCGTCGCTGGCCGAGGGCGCCGACCGGCTGGTGGCACGCATCGGGCTGGAGCGCGGCCATCAGCTGATCGTGCCGCTGCCGCTCGCCGTCGAGGACTACGCCACGGACTTTGCCACGCCGGAATCGCGCCGCGAGTTCGACGAGCTGCTGGGGCGGGCGACGCGCGTCTTCGTCGTCGAACGCCTGGTGGCGCATACCGGCGAGGAAGCGCGCGATGTTGCATATCGCAGCGCCGGGACCGCCGTGGCGCGCAACTGTCACCTCCTGCTGGCGCTATGGGACGGCGTCGACAACGGCAAGCCGGGCGGCACGTCGGACATCGTGCACTTCAAGCTGCGCGGCGAGCATGGCATGGTGGTGGGGCTGGGCGATTCGCTGTCGCACAAGCCGCGCGGCGCCGTCGTGCACGTCATCACGCCGCGCGAGTCGGACGGCGAGAAGCCTGCCGTGGGGATCAAGTGGCCCGAACCGCACGGCGCGGTCTGGCTTCGGGTCGCCGCAATGGCGCGACGAATCCGGCGCTTCAACCACGACGCCGCGCAGCTGGCGGCGAAAAAACCCGAGCGCATCGCCGAGAGCCGGCGCTTTCTCCACGGTGAAAAGCCGGCGGCATCGGTCGAGGTCGCGGCGCTCAAGCGCCTGAGCAGTCTCTATGCCGTGGCCGATGCCTTGGCGATCCAGCGCCAGACCGAGGTGCGCATCGGCTGGAAATGGCTGCTGTGCTGGGGTGTGCTGGGCGTGGTTCTGCTCGGCCAGTATGCCCACGCGCACAAGCACGATTACCCATGGGGTTACATGCTGGGCTATCTCGGCACCGTGGCGCTCGTGGTTGGGTCCTATCGATGGATGACGCGGCGCCACACGCAGCCGCGGTTCCTTGAATACCGCGCGCTGGCCTGCCCGGCGAGCCGGCCGATCGCTATCCCGGGCATCTGGCGCTCGAGATCGACTCGGTGGCGATGGCATTGCGGACCGAGGAAATTCGCAACGACCGCCCGCGCGCCAGTCCGCAAGGGCTGGCGTTCGCGATCGAGCATTGGGTCGAGGGTCAGCGGCAGTTCTTCGAGCGTGCGGCCAGACGCGACAACAGGCTTGGCCGCACCATGAAAACCATTGCGAACGCATCGTTCGCCGCCGGCATTCTGCTGGCCGTGGGTGCGCTGGTCTTCGAATTGAGCCCGTTTTTCGGCAACCTGCCCAAGGATACGAGATTCTGGGAGATCCTGATCGGCACCATCGTCGGCCTGCCGGCGATCGGCGGCGCGTTCGCCACCTACACCGACCGGATGGGACACGAAAGCCAGGCCCGGCAGTATGAGCGCATGCTCGACCTGTTCGAGCAGGCGATCGCCGATATCCGCGCCCCTGAAAGGAGCTCGCGCCGGCAGCGCGAGACCCTGGCGCGGCTGGGCAGCGAGGCGCTGAGCGAGCACGCCCATTGGGTGGTGTTGCACCGCCAGCGCCCTTTCGAAATTCGGACGGGCGGCTAGTTCAGAGGGAAACCGGCAGGCTCTTCACGCCGCGCAGGATCAGCGAATCGTGCCAGTCCGGCTCGCCGCCGGAAAGCGAAATCCTGGCTAGCCGTTCGCTCAGCCGAACAGCTGCGATCTGCGCCTCCAGTCGCGCGAGCGGCGCGCCGAGACAGAAATGGATGCCGTGGCCGAAGGTGAGGTGCGGGTTCTGGACTCGGCCGATATCGAAGCGCTCGGCATCCTCGAAGGCCTCGGGATCGCGGTTGGCCGAGTTCATGAAGGCGAACACGCGCTGGCCCTCGCGGATGGTCTTGCCACCCATCTCGACGTCGGCGGCGGCGACGCGGGCGAGCGCACCCGATGGTCCGTCGTAGCGCAGGAACTCCTCGACCGCCGTCGCCGCCAGCGCCGGATCGGCGACCAGGCGCTCCCACTGATCGCGGTTCTTCATCGAATAGAGGAAGCCGTTGCCGATCAGGTTGCTCGTGGTCTCGTGGCCGGCGAACAGCAGCAGGATGCAGGTGCCGATGATCTCGTCGGTAGTCAGTGCATCGCGGTCGTCGCGCGCCAGTACGAGCTGGCTGATCATGTCGGCGCGCGGCTCGCGGGTGCGATCCTCGACCAGGGTGCGGAAGTAGGCCGACATCGCCTTGGCACCCGATTCGGCGCGCAGGTACTTGTTGCCGGCGACTTGGGCGGTGCCGATGAAGAGCGCGATCTCGTCCGACCACACCTTGACGACCTCGAGCTCGGCGCGCGGCACGCCCAGCAGGTCCATGATCACCGAGGCCGGCAGCGGATAGGCGAAGTCGGCGATGTAGTCGACCGGCTCGTCGCGCTTGGCCTTGGCTTCCATGCCGTCGATCAGCAGGGCCACGATATCCTCGACGTTGGGCCGCAAATTCTCGACCGCTGTCGGCGTGAAAGCCTTGTTGAACAGGCGCCGCAGGCGGGTGTGATCGGGCGGATCGCGGAACACCATCCAGTGCGTGAGATAGCGCACCAGGCTGTCGATCGTGCCCTTCTGGTACTCGGGATTGGTCTTGAAGAAGGGCATCAGGCGGTCGGCCGAGATCTGCTTGTTGTTGAGCGACACCTGCTTCACGTCGGCGTAGCGCGTGACGATCCACGCCTTCATGGCCGGCGACCAGTGCACCGGCTCCTCGGCGCGTAGGCGGGCGAACTCGGGGAACGGATTGGCGTTGGTCGCGGGATTGCCGAGGTCGAAAACGTAACTCATGAACGCCGGGAATTCTCAGTTCAGCGTTTCGACGCCCAGCGCCTTTCCGAAGCGGCGGCTGCAGTCGAGCGGGTCGCCGTACTTGCGGTGGCGCGCCGTGTGCTGGGCGGCGGCGAGCAGCAGGCGGCCGCGGTCCGGTAGGCGGTTCTTGCCGTAATCTTCCAGCATGCAGAGCGCGATTTCCTGGTTGTGCGGGTCGTTGCCGAGCCGCGAGCAGGACATGGCAAGCGCCCGCACCAGCGGCGCCGTGTCGTTGCCGCTGGCGAGATGGGCCTTCACCCAACCCAGCGCCTTGGGCGCGTCGAGCGCGACGGTCGCGGCCTCGACACGCGTTGCCATTTCCTCGGCGCCGAGGCCCGAGGCGTTCGACGGCATTTCGATCTTCGCCGGCAGCAGATCGCCGGTCAGCTTCTGATGCCAGGCGTTCTGGTTGAGGTAGGCGGCGGCGAGATAGAGCAGCTTGACGCGCTGCGGATGCGCGAAATTGTCCCAGAACCAACCCATCGTATTGCAGTACTCGTAGCAGTGCTGCGGCAGGGAGAAGTTGAGGTCGCTGTGGGTCTCGATCGCGACCTGGGCGCAGCCGAGCTGGATCGCATCGAGGATCGAGCGCGGGTTCTTGCCGGCCTTCAGGAGCGCCGTCAGCGGCTTGAGATAGTCGGGCTCGGGCTGGCGGATGATAACCTCGATCAGCGCATCGGCCTCGGCCTGGGTCAGCGGCTCCTTGCTGTTGGCCAGGATGTTGCGCTCGATCTCGCCGGCGCCGCGATAGGGCACGGCGTGCAGCTCGTGGCCCTCGAGATAGACGGTGACCGCGTTGCAGGCCATCTCGTAGAGCGAGTACCAGCGCGGGCCGACGGCAATGTCGAGCGCACCGGCATAGAGCACGTCGTGCGCGCTGTCCCAGCCGATACAGTCGCCCAACTCGACGGTAGCGCGGGCGCGGAAGGACTTGTGGCCGGTGGTGTAGGAGCGGTTCTGGAAAGAGCGGTCCTGCACGTCGATCAGGCCGGCGAACACCAGCTCGGCCAGGGCGGCGCGGCGTTCGGCGGAATTTTCCATCAGGCCGAGGAAGGTGCGGTAGGCGTCGACCACCTGGCCCCGATGGACCAGCGTCATCCATTTGCCGAGGCGCTCGTGCAGTGGGCCGTCGAGCGTGAGCGGCTGCTGGTCGGGCCAGTGCACGACCGGGGCTACCGGCGGACCGTCGGCGAGCTTGAGGCTGCGCGAATAGTGGCCGGGCGCCTTGCCGACCTTCTGATTCCAGATGTCGAGACCGGTTGGGATATACCAGATGGTCTGCGCCATCGGCAGGCCCGACGCACCGCCCGGCAGCATGCGCGAGAGGTTGAGCGAGGAACGCGCGCTCAGCAGGCAGTGGTCGTTGTTGACGAAGTTCACGAAGCCGTCGTCCATGCGCTCGTGATAGGGCACGTGGGTATAGGGGCCATGGATGCGCACGGCTTCGCGCAGCATCTCCGGCAGCGGCCGGCCGGCCTTCACAAGCTTGTAGTAGACTTCGCTCGCGCCCTTCTGGTCGCGTGCCATGACGCGCTCTTCGAGCTGGGCATAGAGAGGATCGGAACGCGTACTCGAAGCGGTTGAAGCATCAGGCGGCATCGGTTCCCTCCGGCGAGAGTGCCATTAGACGCCCGGCGCGTCGGCCTTCCAAGCCGCTATTTGGGCCAAGGTCCGAAGGGCGGCATGTCGCAGCTCGGTTTCAGGGGGAAACTGGGTGCCCGCTTCTCGAAGAACGATTTTATGCCCTCCTGGGCGTCGGCGCCGGCGGCGAGATGGCCGACGCACTGCAGGTCGAGCGTCACGGCGTCGAGTGGGTCCTGCGCACCCCACATGCTCCACATCAGCCGGCGATTGACCGCGGCGGCCACGGCCGACGAAGTGCTTGCGGCAAATTTCCTGGCGAGCGCCTGGGCCGTCGGCACCAGATCTTCTGGCGCATGGATCGAGCGGACCAGACCGCCCCTCAGCGCTTCGTCCGCACCGAACAGCTCGGCGGTCATCACCCATTCCTGCGCCTGCTGCATGCCGACCAGGCGCGGCAGGAACCAGCAGGAGCCGGCCTCCATCGCCATCCCGCGCTTGTTGAACACGAAGCCGATCCGGCCGGCGCTCGAGATCATGCGGATGTCCATGGGCAGGCACATGGTGATGCCGACGCCGACCGCCGCACCGTTGATCGCCGCCACGATCGGCTTCAGGCAGTTGAAGATCGCGAGCGTGATCGAATCGCCTGCCTCGCGCTTGGCCGGCTTGTCGCCGTCGTTCCACACCTTGAAGGCGCCGCTGCCGCCGGAGATGTCGGCGCCGGCGCAGAAGGCGCGGCCGGCGCCCGTCACGACGATGGCGCGCACCTCGTCCATGGCATTCACGCTGGTGAAGAAATCGATGAGGTCGCGGCTCATCGTCGGATTGAAGGCGTTGAGCTTGTCGGGACGGTTGAGCGTCACCGTCATGACGCCGTCCTTGAGGTCGGTGAGCAGGGTTTCGTAAGCCATTGTTTCCTCCGGGACGGTTCCGCGCAGCGAGGCGGAATATCGTTGCGTGAGCGCTTGGTTTGCGAAACCATCGTCGCAACCGATCCAATAGGCAATCCCGGAGGAAGCCATGTCGTTCGTGCTCAAAACCGTCGAAGACGGCGTGATGAAGATCGTGCTCAATCGCCCCGATGCGATGAACGCGCTCAACCGCGACATGATGTCGGGTTTCAGTGATGCGCTCGAGGAGGCGGCGGGCAGTCGTGACGTCGGCTGCGTCGTAGTGCGCGGCGCGGGCGACAAGGCCTTCTGTGCCGGCGGCGACGTGAAGTCGATGGCGGCGGGCCGCGACCAGGACAAGACCTACGAGGACAAGGTCCACGACATCCGCAATCGCATGCGCGTGTCGGAGCTGCTGCACGAGATGGGCAAGCCTACCATCGCCATGGTGAACGGCGTGGCGGCGGGCGCCGGCCTCTCCATCGCGCTGGCGGCCGACATGCGCTTTGCCGGCAAGAGCGCGCGCATGACGACGGCCTTTGCCAAGGTCGGCTTCTCGGGTGATTTCGGCTCGCACTATTTTCTGCACAAGCTCGTCGGCACCTCCAAGGCGCGCGAGCTCTACTTCACTGCCGAGATCCTGAATTCGGATCAGATCGAGAAGCTGGGGTTGGCGAACCGCATCGTCGACGACGCCAATCTCGACGCCGAAACGATGACCTTCGCCAGGAAGCTCGCGGCAGGCCCGCGCGTGGCGTGGTGGCATGTGAAGAAGAACATGAAGGTGGCGGAGGAGGGTTCGCTCTCCGAGGCGCTCGATTCGGAGGCCGCGCGCATGATCCGCACCGGCGAGACCGAGGACCACAAGGAAGCCGCCCGCGCCTTCGTCGAAAAGCGTGCGCCGGTGTTCAAGGGCAACTAGGCTGGGGGCGCGCCACTCCAGTGGCGCGTCTTCGCCTGCAGCCATGATCGCGCCACTGGAGTGGCGTGCCCCCAGCGTATGAGGCGCGTCAGCCCGCCCACGATGCCGTCCGGCACCATGACGATGGCAGCGACCAGCAGCACAGCATAGAGCAGCGCGCTCAGACCCTTGCCGAGGCCCGCTGTGACATCCGGGAAGAACTGCAGGAACAACCCGCCGACGATGGCGCCGGCGACCGAGTTCATGCCGCCGATCACCAGGCCGAACAGCATCTGCACCGAGAGCGCGAAGTTGTAGCCGGTTGGCCCGACGAAACCGATCTGCGCCGCTGCCAACGCGCCCGCTACGGCGATGTAGGTCGAGGCGACCGCCGAGGCGACGGCGCGGAGATGAGGCACGTCGATGCCTTGCGCCGCAGCGGCCAGTTCATCGTCGCGCGCCGCCATGAGGGCGCGGCCTGAGCGGCTGCGCACGATGTTGCCGGCAAGCCAGACACCCAGCGCCAACAACGTCAGAGCGAGCAGGTAGGCACCCTGGTCGCTCGACAGGCCGGTGAAGGCCGGCGGCACGGGCAGGTCGATGTAGAGGCCCTGCACGCCGTTCGTCCATTTCTCGATGGGTTGCCAGCGCAGGAGCTGCGGGAAGGCGATGGCGAGCGCGTAGGTGATCAGCGCCTGCGTCCAGATGTTGTGTCGGCCGGCGATCCGGCCGAGCCCGTAACCCGCGCCGTAGCCGACCAGGGCCGCCAGCGGCAGCGACCAGTAGAAGGAGAGCGAGGTATGGGCGCCGAGCAGGGCGGCGGTATAGCCGCCCATGCCGAAGAAGGCGGCCTGGGCGAAGGAGAATTGGCCACTGACGCCGCACAGCATCACCAGCCCCAACAGCGCGATCGCCCAGATCGCGGCCTGACTGAAGCGAAAAAGGATGAAGTCCGGGAAGCAGAGCACCAGTGCGGCCGCCGCCACGAAGCCCATGGTCCACACGGTCCGCATGGGGCTACCATAGGCGATCAAGAAGACGAACGGGAGGGATCCAATGATGAAGCTCAGGCAGTGCGTTTTTGTCTGCAAGGATCTGGAGACCTCACGCGAGGAGCTGGGCGACGTCCTCGGCATCGAGGTTGCCTATCGCGATCCCGGCGTCGCCAAATGGGGCCTGGTCAACGTCGTCTGTCCGACCGGCCACGACTTCCTCGAGATCGTGACGCCTTTCCAGGCCGGCACCTCGGCCGGCCGTTACATCGACCGGCGCAAGGGCGACGGCGGCTACATGGTCATCATCCAGGTCGACGACGCCAAGGCCGAGCGCGAGCGCGTCACCGGCCTCGGCATCCGCGCCGTGGCGCAGAAGGACCTGCCGGAATACCAGTACACGCACTTCCATCCCTCGGACACGACGAGCGTGCTGCTGTCGCTCGACACGACCACGGCGCCCACCGGCACCGACCCCAAGTTGTGGTGGCCGCCGGCGGAGAAGGGCTGGCTGAAGCATGCGCGCTCGGACATGACCAATGGCCTGGCCGGCGTCGAGATCCAGCATGAGGATCCCGACAAGGCGGCGGCGCTTTGGTCGAAGATCCTGAACCGTTCGGCGGAAGGCGATATCATCCGCCTCGACGACGACGGCGAGATCCGTTTCGTGCCGATCGCCGACGGGCGCGGCCCGGGCGTCTCGGCCTACGACGTGAAGGTGGTCGACCGCGAACGCGTGCTGGCCGCCGCCAAGAAGCGCCACAAGCAGCACGGGCCGGCGCAGGTCGAGGTCTGCGGTTGTCGCATCAACCTGGTGTGAGCGTCACGCCGCGGCGAGACGTGGGGCACTGCCGTGCCTGCGCAGGACCAGGAACAGCAGCACGGAGAGGTTCATCAGGTTGAAGACCATGCCGGTGCCGAACGCCGGCATGTAGCTCGAGAAGTGGTCGAAAAGCACGCC
>CAMDQJ010000010.1 GCA_945905835.1 Asaia bogorensis | reverse complement strand
CGTCTTCTCGTGAGTCATGATCGCGCCACTGGAGTGGCGCGCCCCCAGCGTCAGTCGATTACCGCCAGCGGCGCCACGAAGCGCACGATCTCGGACAGCACATACGCCGCCTGCTGCAGATGCGGCGAATGGCCGGCGCCGGGCACCAGCCGCGTCTCGCAATAGCCGCCGACCTTGCCGGCGATGATGCCGAGCTGCAGCTCGCTGCCGTAGTCGTCGTCCTCGCCCTGGATCGCCTGCACCGGCACCTGCACGCCGGGCAGCCGGCCGTTGGCGTCCATCGGCTCGAAGCCCGGTGCCACCCAGGCGTCCGACCACAGATGAAAGGCGCGGTCGACATTGTCGCCGTGATATTTCAGCAGGCGCTGGCGGAGATCGCCCGAGGCAAAGGCCTCGCGCGCCCGGACGATGGCCGCGACGCAGACCGGTTCATTGATGGCGTGAGCGGCAATGGTGACGACGGCGCGCAAGATTTCCGGATCGCGCGCGGCGTAGTTCAAGGCGATCGTGCCGCCGTCGCTGTGGCCGACCGGCACGCAATCCTCGATGCCGAGTGCGGCCAGCAGTTTGGGCAGGACCTCGTCGGCCTCGATCTCCATGTAGCGCAGGCCGGGATCGTAGGGCCACGGGCTCGATTTTCCGTAGGCCGCGCGGTCGTAGACGATGCCGCGGCACATGGTGGCGTCGCAGAGCTTCTGGGGGAAGTCGCGCCACATCTCGATGCAGCCCAGCCCCTCGTGCAGGAAAACCAGCACCGTGCGTTCCAGCCCGTCGCTGTGCTTGGGCTCGAGCCGGCGCAGCCGCAAACGGCGGTCGCCGAGGTCGATCATCTCATCGGATGTCACACCAGAGCTTTAGCCGGTACGTGCCGCCGCGAAAAGATGCCGATCGCCGCCGGCAATACGGTGAAGAACAGGAGCGGCGCCAGCAGCATGCCGCCGACCACGACTATCGCGAGGGGCCGCTGCACCTGGCTGCCGATGGCGGTCGAGAAGGCCGCCGGCAGCAGGCCGACGCAGGCCGCGACGCAAGTCATCAGCACCGGCCGCATCTGCAGCCGGCAGGTTTCGGCGAGCGCCGGTTCGGACTCCATGCCCTCGCCGATCAGGCGGTTGTAGCAGCCGACCACCATGATGCCGTTCATGGCGGCGATGCCGAACAGGGCGACGCAGGCCGCCGGCGATCAGCCCGATGCTCAGGATGACGACCAGGATGCGCTGGCGGAGGGCTCCGGCGACGACGGCGTGCATGGCGGTCTACCCGGCCTTCTTTGCCGGCGGCTTGCAGCGCGGCGCGACCGTCCTGGCATCGGGCACTGTTTCGTCGCGGTTCCACCAGCCGCCGCCCAGCGCCTGGAAAAGTGCGGCGGTGTCGGCGAAGCGGTTGGCCTGAGCCTGGACGAGGTTGACCAACGCCGTCTGGTAGGTGAGCTCGGCCGTGAGCACCGTGAGATACCTGATGGCCGAGGACAAGGTGGCGTGATTCGCGTTCGTTCGGTCCGCTTCCGCTCGATCATCTCGCGCATCGTGGCGCTGCACATCGTGGCGATCGGCGTCACGTCTCTCCTGATGCCACTCGCTCTCTACTGGCTGCTCGACCAGGCGGCGAACAATCTTCATCGCGACGCCCTGCGCGGCCATGCCGCCAGCATCGCGAGCTTCCTGCGGCCGCAGCCCGATGGCGGCGTGACGCTCGATATCCCGACCGAGGTCCAGCCGCTCTATTCCGGTGGCTACGGTCTCTACGCCTACGCCGTGCTCGACGCGGCGGGCCACGTGATCTTCACGTCGCGTGCCGACAACAGCCCGTTGTTCACCCAGGACGAGCAGTCGATGCGCGACTGGTTCGTGCGCCGGCGCAGCACCGGCACGGTGCTGTTTGGCGTGAGCGTCGCGCGCCCGATCGGCGATCGCATGTACTGGGTCCAGGTCGGGCAGGACCTGGCGCACCGCGACGTCATCATCGACGACATCGTGACCTCGTTCTTCCCGCGCGTCGCCTGGATCACCTTTCCGATCCTGATGCTGCTGCTGATCGACATCCTGATCTTCCGCCGCGCCCTCGATCCGGTGCGCGAGGCATCGACCACGGCGGCCGCCATCGGCCCGACGCGCACCGACGTGCGCCTGCCCGAGCAGAGCATGCCGGCTGAGATCGTGCCGCTGGTCCACGCCGTCAACCGGGCGCTCGACCGTCTCGAGACGGGCTTCCGCGCCCAGCGCGACTTCACCGCCGACATGGCGCACGAGTTGCGCACGCCGCTCGCCATCGTGCGCGCGCGGGTCGATTCGCTGGAAGAGGGCGCGGTGCGCAATTCACTGCGCGCCGACCTCGTCAACATGACGCGCACCGTCAACCAGGTACTCGACATCGCCGAGCTCGAAAGCTTCGTGGTCGACGACAAGGCGCGCGCCGACCTGCACGAGCTTTGCGCCGAGGCGGTGGGCTTCATGGCGCCGCTCGCCGTCGATCTCGGCAAGACGGTGTCGCTGACCGGCGCTTCCGGTCCGGTCTGGGTGCGCGGCAACGCCGAGGCGCTGTTTCGCGCCGCGCGCAACCTCATCGAGAACGCCATCCGCCACACCCCGGCAGGGGTCTCGATCGAGGTCGAGGTCGGCGACCAGGCCGCGGTGCGCGTGCTCGACGATGGGCCGGGCGTCCCGGCCGCCGACCGCGAATCGATCTTCCGCCGCTTCTGGCGGCGCGACCGCTCGCGTGCAGACAGCAGGGGGCTTGGTCTGGCCATCGTGGCGCGGGTCGCCGCCGCCCATGATGGCAGTGTGTCGGTCGACGCCCGCCCCGGCGGCGGGGCGGTCTTTACCCTGCGACTGCAGCCCGCTTGACCGCTCTGCCGGGGGTGGCAATCTGGCAAAAAAGAGCGCCAATAGGCGTATCCGAGCCGGAAACCGGCCGGTTTGGGCAAAAAAGCCCTATGGAACATAGGGAAGCACGAGGCAGGGGATGACCACGGGGAGGCCGCCAGGGAGGCCAGTGCGCGAGTCCGACGTAAAGGACACGTTTCCCAAGCTTTTGACCGAGCTCGGTCGCGATCACCGCGATCGGCCGGCGTACCGCGAAAAAGAGTACGGCATCTGGCAGACCCATACGTGGCGCCAGGTAGGCGAGCATGTCGGCCTGCTGGCGGCGGGCCTCGCCGATCTCGGCTTCAGGCGCGGTGACCGGCTGATCGTGGTCGGCGACAACCGGCCGCGCCTCTATTGGGCGATGTGCGCGGCGCAGTCGCTGGGCGGCGTGCCGGTGCCGGTCTACCAGGATTCGGTCGCGGTCGAGCTTGCCTATGTGGTCGAGCATGCCGGCGCGCGCTTTGCCATCGCCGAGAACCAGGAACAGGTCGACAAGCTCATCGAGATCCAGAAGACGGTCCCCTGCCTGCAGACCATCATCTACGACGACCCGCGCGGCATGCGGCATTACGAAGGCCTGCTGTCCTATGCCGAGGTCCAGAAGCGCGGCGCCGGCGTGCTCAACACCGTGCCTCACGCGGTGGTCACCGAAGTGGCCAAAGGCCAGGGCTCCGACGACGCCATCATGCTCTACACCTCGGGCACCACGGGCCGGCCCAAGGGCGCGGTGCTGAGCTACGACAATCTGATCTGGGCGGCCAAGGCCGGCGCCGAATACGACGGGCTGAAGGCCGGCGACGAGTTGCTGTCGTACCTGCCGATGGCCTGGGTCGGCGACCATCTCTTCTCCTATGCCCAGGGTTATGTCCTGGGCCTCGTGGTCAATTGTCCGGAGTCGGCGGCCACGGTGATGACCGACCTGCGCGAGATCGGTCCCACCTATTACTTCGCGCCGCCGCGCGTGCTCGAGAACCTGATCACCCAGGTGACGATCCGCATGGAAGACGCCGGCTGGCTGAAGCGCCAGCTCTTTCAGTTTTTCATGACGCATGCCCGCCGCGTCGGCTCCGTGCTGCTCGATGGCGCGGCGGCGTCCCTGTTCGACCGGCTGCTTTATGCGCTGGGCGATCTGCTGGTCTATGGCCCGCTCAAGAACACGCTGGGCATGAGCCGCGTGCGCGTGGCCTATACGGCAGGCGAGGCGGTGGGACCGGAGATCTTCAATTTCTATCGCGCGCTCGGCGTGAATATGAAGCAGCTCTACGGCCAGACCGAATCCTCGGTCTTCGTCACCATCCATCCCAATGGCGAGGTCTATTCCGAGACGGTCGGCAAGCCTGTCTCGCAGGTCGAGCTCAAGATCGCCGATACCGGCGAGGTGCTCTATCGCAGTCCCGGCGTCTTCAAGGAATACTTCAAGAATCCCGAGGCGACACACAAAGCCAAGACAGCCGATGGCTGGGTGCATACCGGCGATGCGGGCTATCTCGACGACCGCGGCCACCTGCGCATCATCGATCGCGCCGCCGATGTCGGTAAACTGAACGACGGCACGCTGTTCGCGCCCAAGTTCATCGAGAACAAGCTGAAATTCTTCCCTCATATCAACGAGGCCGTGGCCTTCGGCCAGGGCCGCGATTTCGTCGCTGTGTTCGTCAATATCGACATGGTGGCGGTGGGCGACTGGGCGGAGCGGCGCAACATCGCCTATGCCAGCTACCAGGAGCTGGCGCGGCACAAGGATGTCTACGGCCTGATCCAGGGCGAGATCGAGCAGGTCAACCGCGACCTCGCCGCCGATCCGCGCATGGCCGGAGCCCAGATCCGCCGCTTCCTGATCCTGCACAAGGCGCTCGACGCCGACGATGGCGAGCTCACCCGCACCAACAAGGTGCGGCGCAGCTTTATCGGCGAACGCTACAAGGTGCTGGTCGATGCGCTCTATGCGCGTGCATCGGAAGTCCATATCAAGGTCGATGTCACCTTCGAGGACGGCCGCAAGGGCACGATCGAGGGCGATGTCGAGATCCGCGACGTATCTCCGACCCCCGCGCTCAAGATGGCGAGCTGAACGCCATGGCCGAACGCGCGCGCGTCTTCGACGAAGTCCTTTTGTCGGTCGAGAATATCAGCCTGTCTTTCGGCGGCGTGAAGGCGCTGACCGATATCAGCTTCGACATCCGCAAGGGCGAAGTGCGCGCCATCATCGGCCCCAACGGTGCCGGCAAGTCGTCGATGCTGAACTGCATCAACGGCTTCTACAATCCGCAGCAGGGGGCGATCACCTACAAGGGCGTCAGGCGCGCCCAGATGAAGCCCTATGACGCGGCCAGCCAGGGCATCGCGCGCACCTTCCAGAACATCGCACTGTTCAAGGGCATGTCGACGCTCGACAACATCATGACCGGCCGCAATCTGCGCATGAAGACCGGTCTGTTGTGGCAGGCGCTGCATCTCGGGCCGGCGCGGCGCGAGGAGATCGAGCATCGCCGGGCCGTCGAACGCATCATCGACTTCCTCGAGATCCAGCACATCCGCAAGCTGCCCGTGGGCCAGCTCGCCTACGGCCTGCAGAAGCGCGTCGAACTGGGCCGGGCGCTGGCGGCGCAGCCCGACCTGTTGCTGCTCGACGAGCCGATGGCCGGCATGAACATCGAGGAGAAGCAGGACATGTGCCGCTTCATCCTCGACGCCAACGACGAATTCGGCACGACGATCTGCCTGATCGAGCACGACATGGGCGTGGTCATGGACATTTCCGACCGCGTCGTCGTCCTCGACTACGGCCGCAAGATCGGCGACGGCGTGCCGGCCGAGATCAAGAACAACCAGGCGGTCATCGACGCCTATCTGGGTGTGAGTCACTAATGGGTCCGTTTCTTGAAACCCTGCTCGGCGGGTTGCTCACCGGCATGCTCTATTCGCTGGTGGCGCTGGGCTTCGTGCTGATCTTCAAGGCCTCGGGCGTGTTCAATTTCGCCCAGGGTGCGATGGTGTTGTTCGCCGCGCTGACGCTGGCCCGCCTGACCGACAAGATCGACGGCAAGGAACTGCACCTCGCGCATTTCGTCGTCGCGGCCGGTCTGCTGGGCGTGGCTTGCGTTCTCGTGGGCTGGTGGGCGTGGCGTGAATATGTCGCGCGCGGGGCGGGGCCCGGCGAGCGGCGCAAGCTCCTACTTCTGGCGGCAGCCGGGGCGTTGATCGGTGGCGGCGTTGCGTTGGCTTATGGCAAGGGCGACTGGCCGTTGTGGCTGGCGATCGCGGCCACGGCCTCGATCATGAGTCTGCTGGCCTATGCCATCGAGCGCCTGGTGCTACGCCATCTCGTGAACCAGGAAGGCATCATCCTGTTCATGGCCACGCTGGGCATCGCCTATTTCCTCGAAGGATTCGGCCAGACCGTGTGGGGCAGCGACGTCTACAAGATCGACCTGGGTCTGCCCAAGGAGCCAATCTTCCTGTTCGAGAGCGTCTTCGACGGCGGCCTGCTGGTCGATGGCGGTGAGTTGGTGTCGGCCGTCATCGCCATTTCGATGGTCATCGTGCTGGCCATCTTCTTCCAGAAGACGCGCATCGGTCGCGCGTTGCGTGCCGTCGCCGACGATCACGCGGCGGCCCAGTCGGTCGGCATTCCGCTCAACAGCATCTGGCTGATCGTCTGGACGGTGTCGGGCTTCGTCGCCCTGGTCGCCGGCATGATCTGGGGCGCCAAGCTCGGCGTGCAGTTCTCGATTTCGCTGATTGCCCTCAAGGCGCTGCCGGTGCTGATCCTGGGCGGCTTCACCTCGGTGCCGGGCGCCATCGTCGGCGGCCTCATCATCGGCGCCGGCGAGAAGCTTTCCGAAGTCTTCCTGGCGCCCATCCTGGTCAAGGCCTTCGACCTGGCCGGCGGCGGCATCGAGAACTGGTTCGCCTATATGCTGGCGCTGGTTTTCCTGCTGTTCCGGCCGCAGGGGCTGTTCGGCGAACGACTGATCGAGCGCGTTTAGGAGCGGGTGCAGGCGCATGTTTTACCGCGAGGCCGGCCAGTTCAAATCGGACTATGCCAGCGACCAGCAGGTCTTTCCGATCCTGCAGGATCGCATTTTCGTGGCCGCCGTCGTCGTGGCGGCGCTGGTCGCCGTGCCGGCCCTGGCCACGCCCTACATCTACACGGAAATTCTCATCCCCTTCCTGATCCTGTCGCTGGCGGCGATCGGGCTCAATATCCTGGTCGGCTATTGCGGACAGGTATCGCTCGGCACCGGCGGCTTCATGGCGGTGGGCGCCTATGCCTCGTACAATTTCTGGCTCCGGCTGCCCGACTTCAACAACCTGATCGTGGTCTTTCTGTTCGGCGGCCTCGCCTCGGCCGCCGTCGGCATCCTGTTCGGGTTGCCGTCGCTGCGCATCAAGGGCTTCTATCTCGCCGTCGCCACGCTGGCGTCGCAGTTCTTTCTCGACTGGACCTTCGCGCGCGTGAAGTGGTTCACCAACTACACGCCTTCAGGGTCGGTCGCGGTCGGTGAACTCAACGTCTTCGGCTGGCGCATCGACACGCCGGCAGAGCGCTATCTGCTGATCCTGGGCTTCGTCGTGATCGGTACGCTGGTGGCCAAGAACCTGGTGCGCGGCCATATCGGGCGCTCGTGGATGGCGATCCGCGACATGGATATCGCCGCCGAGATCATCGGCTTCCGGCCGTTGCGCACCAAGCTCACCGCCTTCGCCGTCAGCTCGTTCTTCATCGGCGTCGCCGGCGCCATGTGGGCCTTCCTGCGGCTGGGTGCCTGGGAGCCGCTGGCCTTCGACATCAACCGGTCGTTCCAGATCCTGTTCATGGTGATCATCGGCGGGCTGGGCTCGCTGATTGGCAGTTTCATGGGGGCGGCCTTCATCGTTCTGACGCCCATCCTGCTCAACCAGCTGCCGGGCTGGCTGGGCGTCAAGATGTCGACGGCTATGATCAGCCATCTCGAATTCATGGTGTTTGGCGCCATGATCGTCTTTTTCCTGATCGTCGAGCCGCACGGCCTGGCCCGGCTCTGGGCCGTGACCAAGGAGAAGCTGCGGCTCTGGCCGTTCCCGCATTGATCCACTAGGCTTTTGGCAAAGAGCGGCCATCAAGGGCCGCGTCACAGCAGGAGGAAACGACAATGGGACTTCGTAACGCATTACTCGTCGGCGCGGCCGTCGCGGCGGCGGGCCTCACAATCGCCGCCACGGCTCAGGCCCAGAACGAGCAGTTCATTCCCGGCCTGGTCTATCGCACCGGCGCCTATGCCCCCAACGGCATTCCCTTCGCCAATGGCGTCGCCGATTACTATGCGCTGATCAACGAGCGCGACGGCGGCATCAACGGCGTGAAGGTCCTCTACGAGGAATGCGACACTGGCTATGCCACCGACCGCGGCGTGGAGTGCTACGAGCGCCTCAAGAACAAGGGGCCGACCGGCGCCGCCTTCGTCAACCCGCTGAGCACCGGCATCACCTTCGCGCTGACCGAGAAGGCGCCGGTCGACAAGATTCCGGTGATTTCGATGGGCTATGGCCGCTCCGAATCGCGCGACGGCAGCGTCTTCGCCTGGAACTTCCCGCTGCTCGGCACCTATTGGTCGGCCGCCGACATCATCGTCCAGCACATCGCCAAAAAGGAAGGCGGCTTCGACAAGCTCAAGGGCAAGAAGTTCGTGCTCGTCTATCACGACTCGCCTTACGGCAAGGAGCCGATCGCCCTGCTCGAGGAACGCGCCAGGATGCACGGCTTCGAGTTCACGCCCATGCCGGTGACGCATCCCGGCGTCGAGCAGAAGGCGACATGGCTGCAGATCCGCCAGAACCGGCCCGACTACGTGCTGCTGTGGGGCTGGGGTGTCATGAACTCGACCTCGATCAAGGAAGCCACCGCCGTCGGCTATCCGCGCGAGAAGATGTTTGGCGTCTGGTGGTCGGGCGCCGAACCCGACGTTCGTCCGGCCGAGGGCGGTGCCAAGGGCTACAGCGCTGCCATGCTGCAGCACGGCGCCGGCCAGTTCGGCATCCATGCCGACCTCAAGAAGCATCTTTACGACAAGACCAAGGGCGTGGCGAAGTGGGAGGAGACCGGCGAGGTTCTCTACAATCGCGGCCTGGTCAACGCCATGGTCGGCATCGAGGCGATCCGCACGGCCCAGAAGAAATACGGCAACAAGCCGCTCACCGGCGAGCAGGTGCGCTGGGGCATCGAGAATCTCGATCTCAGCGCGGCCCGTCTCAAGGAGCTGGGCTTCGACGGCATGCTGAAGCCCCTCAAGGTGAGCTGCAGCGATCACGAAGGCACGCGCGCCGGTCGCATCCAGCAGTGGGACGGCGGCAAATGGACCGTCGTCAGCGACTGGTATGAGTCCGACGACAAGGTGCTGAAGCCGATGGTGACCGCGGCGGCGAAGAAGTACGCCGACGAGAAGAAGCTGGTTATCCGCGACTGCTCCAAGGAAAGCTGAGCCGTCCATGAGCGCCGAACCGGCACCTGCAGCCGCGCCCGTCAACGTCATCGACGTTGCCAATATCGAGGTGATCTACAATCACGTCATCCTCGTGTTGAAAGGCGTGTCGCTGTCGGTGCCGGAGGGCGGCATCGTGGCCTTGCTGGGCGCCAATGGCGCCGGCAAGTCGACGACGCTGAAGTCGATTTCCAATCTTTTGCGCACCGAGCGTGGCGAGATCACCAAGGGCCAGGTGCGCTGCCGCGGCGAGCGCGTCGATGGTCTGACGCCCAACGACTTGGTGCGGCGCGGCGTCATCCAGGTGATGGAAGGCCGCCACTGCTTCGGCCATCTCACGGTCGAGGAAAACCTGCTGACGGGCGCCTTCATCCATGGCGGCAAGCGCCGCCAGATCGCCGACGACCTCGAGAAGGTCTACCACTACTTCCCGCGTCTCAAGGCCCGGCGCACCAGCCAGGCTGGCTATACCTCGGGCGGCGAACAGCAGATGACGGCGATCGGCCGCGCGCTGATGAGCCGGCCTTCAACCATCCTGCTCGACGAGCCGTCGATGGGCCTGGCGCCTCAGCTGGTCGAGGAAATCTTCGGCATCATCAAGAACCTCAACGAGCAGGAGAAGGTCTCGATCCTGCTGGCCGAGCAGAACACCAACGTGGCGCTGCGCTTCGCCCATTACGGCTATATCCTGGAGAATGGCCGCGTCGTGCTCGACGGCGATGCCGCGTCCCTGCGCAAAAACGAGGACGTGAAGGAATTCTACCTCGGCGTCGGCGGCGAGGGTCGACGCTCGTTCCGCGACATCAAGCACTACCGCCGGCGCAAGCGCTGGCTTTAGGCGGCGGCGGCTACTTTCTTGGGAATGGGCGGCGCGAAGCGCAGCGCCGCGCCCAGCCGGTTCCAGGCGTTGATGGTGGCGACGGCCACACTCAGAAACACCACTTCGCTTTCGCTGAAATGCTTGCGCACGGCGTCATAGGCCTCGTCCGGGACCGTGCGGCCGTCGAGCTTCGTCAGCGTCTCGGCCCAGGCGAGTGCGGCACACTCCTTGTCGGAAAAGATGCCGGCCTCGTGCCAGGTCGCCACGAGATCGAGCTTCTCTCCGGCAATGCCCAGCCTGCGCGAGACGTTGAGGTGGATCTGCAGGCAGAAGGCGCAGTTGTTGATCTGCGACACGCGCAGCTTCACAAGCTCGATCACTTGCTTGTCGATACCCGATTCATCGGCCGTCTTGCCAATGGCGAGCAGGGCGGCCTGCGCGGCGGGGGCTGCCTTGGCGAAAGCGTCGTAGGTGATGCGAGGGGTTGCCGACATGTCAGCTCCATGATGTTCGATCTCTGATACTAGCGCCGGCGGTTGCCTGGGCCAAGGGGGCTGGCTACGGTTCGGCAAATCAGAGGAAACGCCATGGCCAAGCACTACGACACCCTGGAAACCCGCAGGCCCGACGAGCGCGAGAAGGCGCTGATGCAGGCCCTGCCGCAGCAAGTGGCGCACGCCAAGGCCAATGCGCCGTTCTTCGCGACGTGGCTCAAGGACGTCGATCCGGCGGCGGTGACCTCGCGCGCGGCGCTGGCCAAGCTGCCGGTGCTGCGCAAGTCGATGCTGGGCGAGGTCCAGAAGAAGCATCCGCCGATGGGCGGGCTGATCACCGTGCCGATGAGCAAGGTGCGCCATGTCTTCATGTCGCCCGGTCCGATCTTCGAGATCGACACCGACGAGCCGGATTATTTCCGCGGCGCACGCGCCATGTTCGCCGGCGGCTTCCGGCCGGGCGACGTCGTCTACAACACGTTTTCGTATCACCTGACGCCTGCCGGCATCATGATGGAATCGGCATTGCGCGCACTCGGTTGCGCCGTCGTGCCGGGCGGCGTCGGCAATACCGAGCTGCAGCTCGACGCCATCGCCGCCATCAAGCCCAGCGGCTATGTCGGCACGCCGTCGTTCCTCAAGATCCTGATCGAGAAGGCGGCCGAGCTGGGCAAGGACATCTCCTCGATCAAGCATGCCTTCGTCGGCGCCGAGGCGCTGCCGCCGTCGTTGCGCCAGATGTTCATCGACAAGGGCATGACCTGCCTGCAGAGCTACGGCACCGCCGATCTCGGCACCATCGCCTACGAGTCCCCAGGGATCGGGGGGGCAATCCAGGGCATGACCGTCGATGAGGGCGTGATCGTCGAGATCGTGCGGCCCGGAACCGGCGATCCAGTGCCCGAGGGCGATGTCGGCGAGGTCGTGGTCACGAGTTTCAACCGCGCCTACCCGCTGATCCGCTTCGGCACCGGCGACATGTCGGCGGTGCTGGCGGGACCCAGCCCGTGCGGGCGCACCAACATGCGTATCAAGGGCTGGATGGGTCGCGCCGACCAGCGCACTAAGGTACGCGGCATGTTCGTCGATCCCGAGCAGATCGCCGAGATTTCCAAGAAGCATCCTGGCCTCGGCCGCCTGCGCCTGGTGATCGACTGGGTCAATCAGGCCGACGTGATGACGCTGAAGGCCGAGACGGCGGCGGGAACGCCGGCGCTCTCCGAGGCGCTCGAAGCCACCATCCGCAACGTCTGCAAAGTCGGCGGCAAGGTCGAATTCGCCAAGCCCGGCAGCCTGCCCAACGACGGCAAGGTGATCGACGACATAAGAAAGTACACCTGATGGACCTTGGACTCTCAGGCAAACACGCGCTGGTCACAGGCTCGACCGCCGGCATCGGCTACGCGCTGGCCAAGGGCCTCGCGGCCGAAGGTGCCAGCGTCGTCATCACCGCTGCACGCAGGCCAATGTCGATGCCGCGCTGAAACGCCTGCGCGAGGCAGTGCCCGAGGCCAAGGTGACCGGCATCGCGGCGGATTGCGCCACGGCGGCGGGTGCCAAGGCTGTGTTCGATCGTGTCCCCGAGCTCGACGTGCTGGTGAACAATCTCGGTATCTATGGCCGCAAGCCCGCCTTCGAGATCGACGACGCGGAATGGCAGCGCTTCTTCGAGGTCAATGTCATGAGCGGCATCCGCTTCACGCGCCACTACGCGCCGGGCATGGCCAGGCGCGGCTGGGGCCGCGTGCTGTTCGTGTCGAGCGAGTCGGCGCTCAACATTCCCAAGGAGATGATCCACTACGGCATGACCAAGACCGCCCAACTCAGCGTCAGCCACGGCTTCGCCATGGAACTGGCCGGAACGGGCGTGACGGTGAACGCGTTGTTGCCGAGGCCAACGCACACCGAGAACACCGACCGCATGCGCGCGGAGAGGGCGAAATCTTCCGGCATCACCGTGGCCGAGATCGAGGCGGCGTTCTTCCGCGACATGCGGCCGACCTCGCTGATCCGCCGCTTCACCACCTCCGACGAGGTGGCGGCACTCGGCGTCTATCTCTGCAGCGAAGCGGCGTCGGGCACCTCGGGTGCGGCGATGCGCGTCGACGGTGGCGTCGTGAATCAGGTCATGTAGCTGGGGGCGCGCCACTCCCAAGCGGAGGTTACTCCGCTCGCAGTGGCGCGTCTTCTCATGACATGATCGCGTCACTGGAGTGACGCGCCCCCAGCGGATCAGTTCACGTCGAGCTTCAGGCCTTCCTTGTCGATGACGCTTTTCCACAGCGCGATCTGGGCTTTGACGAACTTGTCAAAATCCGCCGGCGTTCCCCACGCAGGATAACCCGCCATGGCGGTGAAGCGCTCCTTGGTCTTGGCGTCATCGAGCCAGACTTTCATCTCGGCGTTCAGCGTATCGACCACCGGCTTGGGCGTGCCGGCAGGCAAAAACACGCCGAACCAGGTCGAGACGTCGAACGGCGCGAGCTCAGGCAGGGCCTCGCGGATCGGCGCCAGGTCCGGCGTCATGGGGTTGCGCTGTGCCGAGGTGAGGCCGAGTGCGCGCAGCTTGCCCGCGCGCATGAACTCGACGCTGGTCGTCAGGTTGTCGAAGAAATACTGGGTGACGCCCGCGAGCAGGTCGTTCAGCGCCGGGGCGGCACCGCGATAGGGCACGTGGGTGGCCTTGGTGCCGGTGAGCTGGAGGAACCAGGCGCCCGACAGATGCGGCGACTGGCCCGTGCCGGAGGAGGCATAGGAGGCCTTGCCGTTCTCGGCTTTCAGCCAGGCGACGAACTCCGGCACGGTCTTGGCCGGCACCGAGGGGTGCACCACCAGCACGTTGGGCGCGGCGAGCACGCAGGACACCGGGATCAGGCCCTCGGGCTTGTAGGGCATGTTGCGGTAGAGCGAATAGGCGATGGATTGCGGGCCGATATTGCCCATGAGGATCGCATGGCCGTCGGGCGTCGATTTGGCCACTTCGGCCGAACCGATGACGCCGCCGGCACCGGATTTGTTGTCGACCACGCAGGTCTGGCCCCAGGCGGCCTGGAGATGGGCGGCGAGCAGCCGGGCCACGATATCGGTTGTGCCGCCGGGGGGGCGCCGCCGGAACGATGATCTTCACGCCCTGGGTCGGCCGCCAGGACGCCTGGGCCAACCCTCCCGATGATGGGGCGCCCGACGGCAGGATGGTGAGTGCGGGCAAGGCGGCGGCGGCCAGCGCGGCGCGCCGGGTCAGGTGCTTGGTCATCAGGTCCTCCCAAACCTTTGTGTTACCCCAACAGGTAACATGCTCCGCGACCCCGGGCGCACTGGCAAATCCGCCACATTTCCCGTATTTACTCGCCGTGTGGTCGCCCCAATCCCCCTCCCGCAAAAGGGGCCCACGCCTAGGAGGAATATCTTGAAGAGACGCGATTTCGTCTCCGGCACGGCCGCGCTCGGCGCCGCTGTTCTGGCCAGCCCCGCCATTATTCGCCCAGCCTTCGCCGCGACCATCAAGCCCTATAGCTGGGACCTCAATCCGCCGACCGACACGCGCGACAATTTCATCGCCTGGGGCAAGGGCCGCGGCGAGGATCCGGTGTTCCTCGGCCAGCGCTGGGACCGCTTCCAGGCGCTGCTCAAGAACAAGGACATCTGGGGCGCGCCCACCATCCGCGCCTTCCTCCTGACGCCGCGCGAGGAATTCGCCTCGGTCAATTCCGCGATCCACAAGCGCGCCTACGAGCACGCCTTCCTCGACATCGGCTGGGGCGTCACCATGTCGGGCCCGCATCTGCAGGCGCGCATGACCAACGTCATCGACGTCAAGCGCGGCGAGAAGGTGCTCGAGATCGGCACCGGCTCGGGCGTGCAGTCGGCCTACATCGCCAACCTCACCGAGAACGCCTACACCATCGAGATCATCAAGCCGCTGGGCGATCGCACGCGCGGGCTCTACGACAGGCTGATCGACAAGGGCTATACCGAGTTCAAGCACGTCAAGACCAAGGTTGCCGACGGCTACTACGGCTGGGAAGAGAACGGCCCGTTCGACAAGATCATCGTGACCTGCGGCATCGACCACGTGCCGCCGCCGCTCTTGCAGCAGCTCAAGGCGGGCGGCGTCATGGTCATTCCAGTCGGGCCGCCGGGCGCGCAGCGCGTGCTCAAGGTCGCCAAGACCCAGGGCGCCGACGGTTCGATCACGACCGGCCGCGAGGACATCTACGGCGGCAAGATCGTGCCGTTCGTGCCGTTCACCAAGCTCGACGGCGACAAGATCGTCGGCACGCACAACCGCTAGCCCGACCTCGACGACCCTCTAAGGCCGCACAAGCGGCCCAACAAGAACGGAGCCCCGCTTGGCGATTACGGTCGATCTCGACAATCGTCCGCCGCTTGCCTTCTACCTGTCCGTGGGCCTGGTCGCCGGCAGCATCATCGCGCTGCAGATCGGCATCATGCGCGTCTTCTCGGTCGGCAGCTGGGCGCATTTCGGCTCGCTGGTGGTGAGCCTCGCCATGTTCGGCTTCGGCCTGACCTCGGCGGTGATGTGCGTCGGCAAGGGCTGGTTCGAGCGGCACTGGGTGGGCGCGGTCAAATTTGCCCTGCTGGCCTTCGGGCCGCTGATGGTGGCGTGCAACCTTCTGGCCCAGCAGGTGCCGTTCAACGCCATCTTCCTGATCTCCGACCCGATGCAGAAGTGGCGGTTGCTCGCCAACTTCGTGCTCTACTTCCTGCCGTTCCTCGCGGGCGCGCTCTATCTCGGCGTCGTCTTCCTCAAGGCGCAGAAGAGCTTCAATCGCGTTTACTTCGCCGATCTGGTGGGCTCGGGCCTGTGCGGGCTGTGTGTGCTGCTCGCCATGTACGTCTTCAATCCCGACGACCTCATCATGGCGCCGTTGGCCCTGTGGCTGGCGGGCGGCGTGCTGTGGTTCGTGGCGCTGGGCGATCGGCGCGGTATCGCGACGATCGCCGGCGTGGCGCTGTTGGCGGCATTGGCGCACTACGCGCTGCCAAGCGCGCTCGGCATCCCCAAGCTTGCGGTGTCGGACTACAAGGGCGTGTCCTACGCCCGCAAATTCCCCGACGCCGTGCGCACCTACGAACGCGCCTCGCCGTTCGGCTACATGGAGGTCTATTCCAGCTCCTACCTGCACTTCGCGCCCGGTCAGTCCGACAACGCTGCGTTCAATCTCAAGAACATGCCGGCCAACGCCTATCTCGGCCTCTACCTCGATTCCGAGGGGCCGTCGGGCATCATCAAGGACCTGCCGGCCGACCAGACGCCCTATTTCCGCTACCTGCCGATGTTCTATCCCTATGTGCTGAAGGCAGCACCCGAGACCTTCGTGGTGCAGTTCGGCGGCGGCATCTCGACCGCGGTGGCGCTGAAATCCGGCTCCAGCCACGTCACGGTGGCGGAGGGCAATCCCGCCGTGCTGACGGCGTTCCGCGAGGACAAGGGCCTGCGCGAGTTCACCGGCGACGTGCTGCGCAATCCCAAGATCACCGTCATCGACTACGACGGCCGCCTCTACGTCGCGCAGACCGCCAAGCGCTTCGACATCGTCGACCTGTCGTTGGCCGACTCGGCCGGCCTGTCGAGCCCCGGCGGCTTTTCGATCGTCGAGAAGTATTCCTACACGCGCGAGGCCATGAGCGCCTACATGCGGGTGCTGAAGGACGGCGGCATCCTCTCCGTCACGCTGTGGAACAAGGAAGAGCCGTCCAAGTCGGTGCTGAAACTCTACGCCACCATGGCCGCCGCGGCGCGAGAAGTTGACGGCGGCAAGATCGCCGACAAGTTCTTCGTCGTCTCCTCGTATCTCTCGACTGCGACAGTGCTCTACAAGCGCGGTGGATTCAGCGTCGACGATATCGCCAAGCTGCAGGCGCACACCAAGGCGATGTCGTTCGACGAGATCTATTCGCCCGGCATGAAGGTCGACACGAGCGAGCTGGCGCAGGTCCTGCAGGATTACCGCGACCAATTCTTCTTCGAGGGCGAGCCGCCCGATCCAACCGGGCCGAACGAGAAGGAACCCAACGACAAGCCGCCGCCCGGCATGGCTACTCCCGGTGCCGTCGAGGCCAAGGACGGTGCCCCGCCGATCGCGCGCGTGCCGGCGACCGTGCTCGGCCGCCTGGCCTGGCATCACCACATCCATGGCGGCTGGCAGAAAGTCGCCGACGACTACGTCTTCGACACCCGCGTGCTGACCAACCACCAGCCGTACTTCGCCGCCTACATCAAGGTGAGGGACCTGCTGGCCTTCACCGACCGGCTTGAAACAGTGCAGGACGAGTGGGGCTACCTGCTGCTGTGGGCGACCCTGGGCATCGCCACGGTGTTCGCGCTGACCCTGGTGCTGTTCCCGCTGGTCTTCGGCTGGCGCACCATCTTCAGCCGCTATCCCGGCAAGGCCGGCACGATGCTCTATTTCCTCTGCCTCGGCCTCGGCTACATCATAGTCGAGGTCGGCATGATCTCGCATTTCATCCTGGCCCTTTCCAACGCCACGGTGTCGGCCTCGGTGCTGATCACCGGCATGCTGGTGTTCTCGGGCTGCGGCAGCTTCGTGTCGGAGCGCTATCTCGACCGTGCGCGCAACGTCATGCCGAAGATCTTCGCCGCGATCTTCCTGATCCTCGCCTTCTACGCCTTCACCATCGACTACGCGCTCGACTGGATCGGCACGTTGCCCTATGCGCTGCGCATCCTGTGCTGCCTGCTGCTGATCATGCCGCCGGCCTTCCTCATGGGCTTCCCCATGCCGACGGCGATGACCACGCTCGGGCGCCTCGGCAAGGACCACATGTTCCTGTGGGCCTGGGGCATCAACGGCTGCTTCTCGGTGATCGGCGCCGCCCTGGCGCCGATCGTCGCCACCAGCTTCGGCCTGCCGGCCGTGGTGCTGGTCGGCGCCTTCGCCTATCTGATCGCCCTGCCGGCCTTCTACTCCGTGCTGATGCCGCTCGAAAAAGCGCGGCACAGTCCCGCGTGAAGCGGCGTACGCTGCTGGTCGGGGCGATCCTCATGCCAACGGCCGCGCGTGCCCAAACGAAGCCTCCGGTGAAAAAGCCCGCCTCCCCGCCGCCGCCTCAGCCGATGCAGCCGTTGAAAGAGGCCAAGACGCAGCTCGTGGCGTTCAACGCCTCGGCCTTCCCCTATCGCGGCAACGTGCCCGACACTGGCAAGCCCTTCCTCGACGCGCGCGCGGGCAACCGGCGCGGCCACACCACCAGCCGTGGCGAGATCTATTGGGAGGACACTGTATACAGCGACCGCCGCTCGCTGCTCTATCTGCCCCAAGGCTTCGACGCCAACCGGCCGTCGCTGATCGTCCTCTTCCTCCATGGCCAGGGCGCCACGCTGGAGCGCGACGTCGCGCTGCGTCAGGCGGTGCCGCGGCAGCTCGCCGAGTCCGGTCACAACGTGGCGCTTGTCGCGCCGCAGCTGGCCCATGACGCCGCCGATTCCAGTCCCGGCAATTTCTGGCGGCCCGGCCATTTCGCGACCTATATCGACGAGGCGGCCGAGCGGCTGATGCGCCTGCACGGCGACAAGCGCGCTGGCCCGATGTTCAACGCCGCACCCGTCGTCGTCGTGGCTTATAGCGGCGGTTATCTCGCGGCCGCCTACTCCCTGGCGCGCGGTGGTGCTGCACACCGCGTGCGCGGCGTGATTCTGATGGACGCGCTCTATGGCGACGAGGACAAGTTCGCCGCCTGGGCGACCGCACGCCGGCGGACCTCGTTCCTGCTCAGCGCCTACACCGATTCGACGCGCGAGGAGAACGCCACCCTGCGCAAGCTTTTGAGCGCGCGCCGCATTGCCAACGCCCAAGACCTGCCGGCCTCGCTGGCACCGGGCACGTTCCTGTTCACCGCCTGCGGCGGCCTCGACATGCATGGCGATTTTGTTACACGCGCCTGGGGTCCCGATCCGCTGAAGCAGGCGATTTCGCTGATTCCGGGTTTCTCGCGCACGGTTCGTGGTAAATAACGGGCCATGAGCGAGACCCTGCGCCAGGAGCTTTTAGACATCTTCGTCGGCCGCGCCACGCGCCGCTACGGATTGAGCGCCATCAACCAGCTCCAGCACGCGCTGCAGGCCGCGGCACTGGCCGAAGCTGACGGCGCGCCGCCCGCGACAGTGCTGGCCTCGCTGCTGCACGATGTCGGCCATATGGTCCATCAGCTCGGTGAGGATCCCGCCGCGCGCGGCATCGACGACCGCCACGAGGAGCTTGGCGCCAAGTGGCTGGCCGAGCGCTTCGGCCCCGATGTCTGCGAGCCGGTTCGCCTGCATGTCGCGGCCAAGCGTTTCCTCTGCACCACCGAGTCCGATTATTTCGTTAAGCTGTCGCCCGATTCGGTGCGCAGCCTCGAGCTGCAGGGCGGCACGATGTCGGCCGACGAGGTCGACGCCTTTCGCGCCAATCCGCTTTATGCCGAGGCGGTGCACCTGCGCCGCTACGACGAGGGTGCGAAGGACCCGCGCGCCCAGACGCCGGACTTCGACTACTACCTGCGCCACGTCGCGGCCGTTCACGTCAAATGATCTCCCGCAAGGATGTCGAAGCGGCCTGGGACCGCATCCGCCCGCATGTCCGGCGCACGCCGGTCATCGAGCTGAAGGCGGGCTCGCTCGGCATTGCGGCGCCGCTGGCCGTGAAGCTCGAGCAGTTGCAGTTCAGCGGCTCGTTCAAGGGCCGCGGCGCCTTTCACAAGCTGCTGTCCTCGCAGATTCCCGCCGCGGGCGTGATCGCAGCGTCGGGCGGCAACCACGGTGCCGCCGTCGCCTATGCCGCCCGCGCGCTCGGCCACAAGGCCGAGATCTTCGTGCCGACCATCGCCTCGCCGACCAAGGTGGCGCGCCTCAAGAGCTACGGGGCGACCGTGCACCAGATCGGCGAGGTCTACGTCAAGGCGTGCGAGGCCTCGGAAAAGCGCGCGGTCGAAACCGGCGCGCTCAAGGTTCATGCTTACGAAGATCCCGAAGTGTTCGCGGGCGCCGGAACCGTGGCGCTGGAGTTTGCCGAGCAGGCAAAGTTCGACACCTTGCTGGTTGCGGTCGGCGGCGGCGGGCTCATCGCCGGCTGCGCGGTGGCGATCGGCGCTGCGACCAGGATCGTCGCGGTCGAGACCGAGGGCACGCCGACGCTGTTCGAGGCACGCAAGGCCGGCAAGCCGGTCGAGGTAGCGATCTCCGGCATCGCCGCCGACGCACTGGGTGCCAGCCTGATCGGCTCGCCCAATTTCGAGATCGCGCAGAAGCTGGTGCGCGAGGCGATCCTGGTGACCGACGAGGCGGTGCGCGCGGCGCAACGCGCCTTGTGGGATGAACTGCGTATCATCGCTGAACCGTCAGGCGCCACGAGCCTCGCCGCCCTGATGTCGGGCGTCTACAAGCCGGCCGCGGGCGAGCGCCTTGGCATCCTGATCTGCGGCGCCAATACGGAACCGGCGTCGGTGGCCTAGTCTCCCGTCGTCTCTCCGCTCGGGCCTGCGGCCCTCGGTCGAGACGACGGCGGGGAGAGGTTAATTCGAAACCTTCGTTACCAGTGCGCGGTTGCTGGTGCCGTTGCTGTCGCTGAAATCGAAGCGCAGCAGGTAGCCGAGCTTGGGCGAGATCCACCAGCGCGATACCGAGCGGTAGGGGCTGTTGGTGGCCTGTTCGGTCATCTCGATCAGGTAGGTGTCCTGCAGCGCGCCGCCCGGTCCTTCGAGCTGCTGGGTGCGCGCGACGGTCAGCACATAGTTCCAGCTTCCCTTGCTGCTCGAGTGCTTGGCCTCGATGCGCTTGCCGACTTGCAATGGCCACAGCCGCTCCGGCCGGATCGAGGCGATGAGCGCCGACGTGTCGCTGCCGTCGGGTCCGGGGTTCTGCATGATCAGCGCGTGGGCGCGGAACGATGGCCCACCGACTGTGTCCATCAGGCAGTCGTTGCCTTCCTTGCCGCGCGCCACGACCACGACGCCGCTGTCGAAGCTGATGGTCGTGCCGGGCGTCGGGCAGGACAATTTCAGGCCCTGGGCCATGCCGGGAGTGGCGAGTCCGAGGGCGGCGAGGAACGTCAGGAGCGGGCGCGAAAGCATGCCTTACATTATAGCCAAATCAGACAAAATGGCACGCCGCCTGCGCGCCATTGCCGACCGGGCGCAGCACCGGCTTCTCGGCCAGCTTACTCAAGCCCAGTTTATTCAAGCCCTGCTCACTCAAGCAAGGTTCATACCGTTTGCTCAGCCGGCCAGCGTCGAATAGGTCGCCCGGCCGATGGCGACCAGCTGCTTCTGATCGTTGAAGACATCGACATCGACAATGCCCACGCTCTTGCCGGCGCGGCGCACGCGCGCCGTCGTAGTGAGCGAGGTCTTGATCGAGGGCCTGAGGTAATCGACGCGGAAATTGATGGTCGGCAGGCCGCGGCGCAGCGACATGATCAGGGCATAGTCGCCGACCGTGTCGATGATCGCCGCGATCGGGCCGCCGTGCCATTGCCCAGTGCCCTTGCCGCGCTCGAACTCCGGCCGCATGGCGCAGGTCATGGTGACCAGCTCCTTCGCCGGATCCGCCTCGGTGACCTTGAGGCCGAGGAACGCGATGAAGGGTGAATGGTCGAGCATCGCCTGCAGCTCGCCACCGGTGAAAGGCTTGGGCGCCTCGGCCTTTTCGCCACTCATGGTGCCACCACGACCTTGCCGAACACTTCACGGTCCTCGATGACGCGCAACGCCTCGCGTGCCTCCTCGAGCTTGTAGATCTTGTCGACCAGGACCTTGAGCTTGCCCTGCTGGACCAGCTCGAGCAGCGTCACGATATCGCTGCGTGCCCAGCCGTTGGAGCCCAGCACCTTCAGCTCGAACGTCCAGATGAAGCGGATGTCCTCGGTCGGCGCGTAGCCCGCGGTGGCGCCGCAGGTCAGCAGCCGGCCGCCGACCTTCAGGCACTTCAGCGAATTCACCCAGGTGTCGCCGCCGGTATAGTTCACGACCACGTCGACGCCCTGATCGGTGCCGTTGCCGCGCCGCGTCGGCTTGCCGTACATCGAAAAGACTTCCTTCATGAAGTCCTTCTCGATGTAGTTGATGGTCTTGTCGGCGCCGAGTTCGGCCAGACGCTTGGCCTTGGCGTCGGTGCCGGCGCAGGCGATGACCTCGGCGCCTGCCAGCTTAGCGAGCTGCAGGCAGCACACGCCGACGCCGCCGGAAGCGCCAAGGATCAGCACCTTCTCGCCCTTGGAGACATGGCCGTTGGTTCGCATCATGCGGATCGCCGTGCCGTAGGCGACGGGCAAGGCGGCGGCATCGGAGAACGACACGCCGTCGGGAATTTTAATGAGCTGGTGCGCTTTGGCGCGGCAGAGCTCGGCCAGGCCGCCATGGATGGTCTCGCCCATCAACCCGCCCTCGACGCGGTTGATCGGATCGACCAGCACGCGGTCGCCCTTCCTCCAGCCGGTGACGCCCTCGCCGAGCTCGGCGATCTCGCCCGCGACGTCGAGGCCCATGATGGCGGGCATCGGCACCTTGATGCCGGGCATGCCACGGCGAGTAAAGACGTCGTGGTAGTTGAGCGACGAGGCCTTGACCGCCACGATCACGTCGCCCGGGCCGGGCTTGGGGTCGGGGAAGTTGGGCTCGAAGTTCAAGCGGTCCGGTGCGCCATGTTCGCGGACGACGGCAGCTTTCATTTTTAGATCTCCATTCCGGCGGGAATCTGTTTGGCAAGCACGCGCTTGTCGATCTTGTTGGTGCCGGCCAGCGGCATCTCGTCGACGAAGAAGACGCGGCGCGGATGCTGGTAGGCCGGCGCGTTGGCCAGCGCATAGGTCTTGATCGCCTGCTCGTCGACGGCAGCGCCCGGCGTCTTGACGATGAAGGCGATGGGCTTGTGGCCCTTCAACTCATCGGGAACCGGGATCACTGCGGCCTGGTGGATGCCGGGATGCTTCTCCAGCATCTTCTCGACCTCGCCGGGATAGATGTTCTCGCCGCCGCACACGAACATGTCGTCGACGCGGCCGACGAAATAGAAGAAGCCGTTGTCGTCGCGGCGGAACACGTCACTGGTGCGATAGAAGCCGTCCGGCGTCATCGCCTTGGCCGTGACCTCCGGCAGCTTGTGATAATGCGTCATCAGCGCGCCGCACTTCATCTCGAGCGCGCCTTCGTCCTGCACTTCCTTGCCGTCCTTCATGAGACGGAGCTGCACGTCGGGATGCGGATAGCCGGTCGAGAGCTCGGGCTGCGGGATGCCCTTGGGGTGCGGTCCGAACACCACCGGACCGGCTTCGGTGGTGCCGTAGCCGTTGCTGATCGCGGCCTTGGGGAACACCGCGCGCACCTGGTCGATCAGCGCCTGGGTAATAGGTGCCGAACCCATGCGCACCGCCTCGACCGCCGACAGGTCGGCCTTCGACAGAAGCTCTGTCTCTCGCAGCATCATGGCGATCATGGTCGGCACAGAGGTCAGGAACGCCACGCGATGCTTCGCTGCGGCCTCGATGTAGCCTTTGGTGGTGAACTGCGGTAGCAGGACGATGGTGTCGCCCTGGTTCAGCGTGGTCTGCGACATGGCGAGACCATTCATATGATAGAGCGGCGCCGCGATCAGCGAGCGCTGGCCAATCGGCACCGGCCGGCGCACTCGCTGGCTGATCGCCCAGAGATGCGAGTGGTGCGACAGCACCACGCCTTTGGGCCGCCCCGTCGAGCCCGAGGTGTAGAGGAACATCGCAGGTTCCTCGGGCCGCATTTTCAGCGGCGTGAACGGGCCCTCGTCGAGGAAAGCTGTGAAACCCTTGTCGAAGGAGATCTTCGGCACTGACTCGGGCGCGAGCGGCAGGCGCACATCGTCGCCGATCACCAGCTTGGCGTCGCAATCGCCCACGATGTAGGCGACCGTCTCGGCCGGCAGCTTGTAGTTCACCGGGACCGAAACCATGCCGGCCTGCATGGTGCCGAGGAAGGTGAGAAGGAACTCCGCGCGATTGGCCGACAGGATGGCGACGCGGTCGCCGCGCTTCAGCCCACGCTTCTGCAGGCCGCGCGCCACGGCGCCGCTCAGGCGAACGATGTCGCCGTAGCTATAGGTGCGCTCGCTGCCATTGCCGCCAGCATCGATCAGCGCCAGCGCATCGCGCGGCACGTCGCGCGAGATGGCGTCGCCCTGGTTGTCGTACTTGATCGTTACCATGCCGCCAGTCCTGCGATTGCCTGATCGGTGAGCTTCAACCCGCTGCGCAGCGTATCCTGCCGCCACGTGCCGTCGAACGGGCAGAAGGCGTCCATCATGTCGGCCTGCAGCGTCGCGCGCGTGTCGGCGTCGAGGTTGGTCTGGCGGCGCAGCCACTGGTCGAGGCGCAGCACGCGGCGCATGCCGACGCCGCGTGTGCCGAACTCGATCACCGCGCCGCACATCTCGCGGTTGCCGAGGAAGCGCTGCACGCCGTGGAAGACGAGGCCGGTGTAATTGGGCCGCTCCATGCCATGCGGCCGCACGCCGTCGACATTCTCCTTGCCCCACCACTCGCAGGCGCGGGCGAACAGCGGCCCGCCGGCCTTGTTGAAACACAGGAAGAACGGCTTGCCGTAGTCGCCGATGCCGGTGTGCCAGTCGATGAAGGCGACTTTCTCGGCGCCGGCGAGGGTTTCCTTGACGATGGTTTCCAGTGTGCGGTTTGACCATTCGCGGTCGGCGCCGCCGAACATCAGCCCATCCTGATGTTTGTATTGGCCGCGCGCCAGGGTGTCGAACAGCGCGTCGCGGCCATGCTTTTCGGTGAAGGCCGCCATCGCCTTGTCGATGCGCACATTCTCCTCGTCGGTCCAGTCGCGCATCTTGAGATCGCCGTGCAGCGCCTCGTAGTGCGGGTTCTCCGGCAGCACGCTGGAGCGGTCGACGAAATTGCGGTTGAGGTCGACGTTGTTTTCCGTCGTGCGCGTGAAATGCGCGAAGCCGTAGGGATTGAGGCCGTGCACCAGCACGACGCCGAGTCCCGCCGGCAGCTTCGCGGCGCTGCCGCTCTTCAGCCAGCCGATCTGTACCGCCGAGCCGGAGAAACCCTCCTGGCCGTGTGTGCCGCTCAGGAACAACGCCTGACGCGCAGCCTTGGGATCGCCGAAGCAGGCGACGTCGATGGCCAGAACTTCGCCATCCAGCGTCCTGTAGCCGGTATGGATGAACGAGCGCACCGCGCCCCTCGCCGCCGCTGCGGCCGTCAGGAATTTCTCCCGCGCCGTCGTGTAGCTGGCGGCATAGCAATCGTAATACTGCATGCGGCCTTCTATTCGATGAATTCGAGAACGGCGTTGAACGCCTGCTTGGCCGGCACCACCACGCGACTTTTGTCCCGCACGACGCCCGCGATCTTGCCGGCCTTGAGCGCGGCGGCCGCCTTGGCGAGCGACACGGTGCGGAACGTAAGACCGGCCATGTAGGCCTTGCGGCCCTCGGCGTCGGGCGCGCAGTCACCGAATTCCGCCTTGAGCGTCGCCTCGGTCACTATATCGAAGCGCGAATTGCCAACGATCACGGTCTTGCCGCCCTTGATGTCGCGCACATTGTCCGGCCCGAACATGCTGGCGTAGAGCTTGGCGGCGGCGGCGGGATCGGGCTCGACGATCAGGGCGCGTGTCACGGCGACGGTGCCGTTGGCGTGGTGGCGCCATTCGTCGCGCCACACCAGATCGCGCGTGAAGTGATGGCAGTAATAGACGCGGCCATAGGGCACGACGCCGTTCTTCATGCGCACGGTGCGAAAGCGCGCGTCATGGTCCTTGCCGTCGACCTTCACGGGCCGAGTGAATTCCACCGGCGGCTCGATTGGCACGCCCGCCTTGGCGAGCTCGTTGTAGGTGACGGTCGAATCCTCCGACCCGAACACCAGGCCGTTCAGCCCGGCGGGGAATTGCAGCAGGTCCATGCGGCCGGTCGAGGCGCCCTTGGGAATGGCGATCAGCTCGAGATAGTCGGTGCCGAACATGGCGAGGTGGTTCATCGAGCCCAGCGAATGATAGCCGCGCTCGGTCAGGGTGAATCCCATATTGCGATAGATGTCGGCGGCGCGATCCATGTCGTCGCGCGCGTTGATGACCACGTGGTCGAGCGTTGCCACCGGTAATGCCATCTCGAAGTCCCCCTGATCGTCGCTTGCGTCCCCAGCGTCCAACATCTTGGCACAGGCGACACGCAAGGTTTTCTTATATCGCTCGACGATTGGCTCGCGCAGGAAAAAGAATGCTCTCAACCACACCACCACTAGATTCAGCATCCAAAGGCTGCCTATGGCGCGCATATTGCTTTGTTCGCTGCGGCAACGCGCTAGGCTGCGCCGGGGATGGCGTTTCGCAGAGGGGCACCGAGCATGAGCACGAAACTCCGCGTGACACGGCGAGCAATCCTGGCCGGATTATCAACCTTGTCGGCGATGTCGCGCGCCGTATTCGCTGCACCGAAGATGGGCGGGCCGAGCGGGCTCGAGCGCTGGGTGTAGGGGCGGCGATCAGGCCGCTCCGCCAGGCGCCGTCGGGCGCGGCCTTGAGGCTGGTCGTGAGCGCCAGCGCCACGCCGCACATGGCCAGAAGCACGCCGGTGGTCTTGCGCACCGTCAGCGCTTCGAGGCCGCGCACCGCGCCCACCACCATGGTCATCAGCGGCAGGGTCGAGAGGGCGAGCGCGCCGCGTCCCACCGTCGTGTAGGAAAGCGCCGCATTGTAGAAGACAAGGAACACCGCGAAGAAGATGAAGCCCAGTGCCGTGTCCGCCGGCCAGTCCTGGCGCGGCGGCCATTTCGGCCGCAGCAACAGGACAATGGGCAGCAGGCAGAGCGCGCCGCCACCGAATCGCACGGTCGCCAGCACGATCGGATCGAAGCTGCCGATGAGATAGCGCGTCGCCACGGCGGCGCCGCCGCCCAGTGCGCTCGACAGCACGGCGATCAGAACGCCTGATTTTTCATTCATGGCGCAGCATGGGCTGTTGGCGGCAGCACGCAACTACCTTGCAGGTAGTCGGCCGAGGCTGCTATGTCTTGCTGAGATTCCAATCACCTTCGGGAGCCACGTCATGCCCGAGCACAGCCACGCCCACGGCACCACCAACGCCACGACCGCCTCCGTCGAGCAGCGCGTCGACGCCATCCAGGCGGCGATGGACGAACGCGGCTTCAAGCCCAAGGAATTCATCGACGAGTTCCGGCATACCGCTGAGGAACAGTGGGTGCCGGAGAACGGCGCGCGCGTCGTCGCCAAGGCGTGGAGCGATCCTGCCTTCAAGGCGCGCCTGCTCGCCAACGGCCGCGATGCCGTGACTGAGCTCGGCCTCACCATGCCGGTCCATCACCGCCATCTCGTGGTGCTGGAGAACACGCCCGACCTGCACAACGTCATCTGCTGCACGCTGTGCTCGTGCACGGCGTTCAGCATCATCGGGCTGCCGCCGGACTGGTACAAGGATCTCGAATACCGCTCGCGCGTCGTGCGCCAGTCGCGCACCGTGCTGAAGGAGATGGGCCTCGACCTTGCGCCGCAGATGGAGGTCCGCGTCTGGGACACCACCGCCGACACCCGCTACATGGTCCTGCCGGTGCGGCCCGTGGGGACCGAGGGCTGGTCGGAGGAAAAGCTCGCGGCCCTCGTTACCAAGGACGCGATGATCGGCGTCGCACGCCTATAGGAGCGACACCATGGACGGCATGCACGATCTCGGCGGCAAGCAGGGCTTTGGCCGCATCCGCTTCACGAAGAAGGCGCCGACCTTTCACGCCGCCTGGGAGAAGCGCGTCAACGCGCTCTACTCGCTGGCGGTCAAGCGCGGCATCTTCAACATGGACGAGTACCGCCACGCCATCGAGCGCATGGAGCCGCGGCATTATCTTTCGGCCAGCTACTACGAGCGCTCGCTGACCAGCCTCGCCACGCTGCTGGTCGAGAAGGGCGTGATGACCCGCGAGGAACTGGAGCGGCGAGCCGGCGGCCACTATCCGCTGTCGATGCCGAGCGCGCCGGGACGTCCCAATGTCGAGGGCCGCCAGACCTTCAAGCCGGGCGATCGCGTGCGGGTGAGGAACGATTTCGTGCCGGGCCATGTCCGCATGCCGGGCTATATCCGCGGCAAGACCGGCGTGGTGGTGGCCGAGTCGCCCGCCTATCCCTTTCCCGACGCCCATGCCCATGGCGTGAAGGCGGCAGATGAGCCGACCTACGACGTGCGCTTCGACGCCGAGGAACTGTGGCCGAACGCGGCCGACCCGGCCTTCGCCCATGTCGGTGTGTTCCAAAGCTATCTGGAACGGGCGGCCTAACTCCCCGTAAAGGTGGGGTCGGACGGGAAATCGGGAAAAACGGCCTGAAACCCTTACGCTGCAGCGTTAAACGTTTCCCGACCCGTCGGGAAATCCTCGGGAAATCAGGGCCTTTCTGCCTAAAGTTTAGTCAGAGCAGATGGCCTGCCCGCTCGGCCTTGGTCCGCAGGTAATTCTCGTTGTGCCCGTTGGCGGGGAAGGAGTGCTGCACGCGCTCCGTCACCTCGACGCCGTAGCGCTCGAGCTGGCTGATCTTCTCGGGATTGTTGGTCATCAGCCGCACGCGCTTGATGCCCATGCGCGACAGCATCGTCGCGGCCGGGGCGTAGATGCGCTCATCGGCGTCGAAGCCCAGCTGCTCGTTGGCGTCGATGGTGTCGAAGCCGTCGTCCTGCAATTCGTAGGCGCGCAGCTTGTTGACCAGGCCGATGCCGCGGCCTTCCTGCGCGAGATAGAGCAGCACGCCCGAGCCTTGCTTCGCAAGTTCGGCAATGGCGCCGCGCAATTGCAGGCCGCAGTCGCAGCGTAGCGAACCCAGAAGGTCGCCGGTGAAGCATTCGGAGTGCAGGCGGATCAGCACCGGCTCGGTGGGATCGATCTCGCCGACGACGATGGCGAGATGCTCCTTGCCGCCGTCGCTCGGCCGCCAGGCCAGGATGCGAGCGTTCTCGGCGCCCTCGAGCGGCACGTGGGCCTGTGCGACCTGCTGCAGGTTGCGCGAGGCGGTGTCCTCGTAGGCCAGCACGTCGGCGGTATCGACGTAGATCAGGTCCTGCTCGCGCGCCCAGTCGCGGCGCTTGTTGCCGGGATCGGCGGTGAGCGGGCCGAGCACGATGGCGGGCAGCAGGCGGGCAAGCTTGGCGAGCTCGATCGCGGTCTGGGCGATCATCGGTGCGTGACTGGCGATGGGACGCGACAGAAGGCGGAGTGCGGCATGGCGGCTCGCATCCGGCTCTGTTTCGTGCGGGCGCAGGATGATGTCGACCGGCACGCCCTCGGGCAGGTCGAGCGTGATCGGCTTGTTGGTCTCGCCCATGCCGCCGGCGATGTGCGGTGGAATCTCCATGCCGATCGCCTCGGCGCGGCGGCGCGTGGTCACCAGCACCGGTGCGTCCTGGGCCAGCCCCTGCAGGCGCTGTAGGGCACGCGGGCCGCAGGATTCGGCCGAGATGGCGAGCCCGCCGTGGCCCTGCTCGTCGCGCAGCACGACGATGCCGCCGCGGCGCAGCTCGGCCATGGCGCGCTCGACGGCGGCCTGAGAGGCGGCGGTACGCGAGTAGACTTGCCCGGCATTCATGGCCCGTTTTCTACCATTTCCCGCAGTCGATCCCAAAGTCGCGATCTGATACGTCTGCAGGCGGCTTTTTCGCGTACAACGTAGCGGTTAATCTGGACGGGACGGCCTCAGGATAACGCATGTCAGTCAACAATCGCGGCAAGAAAATCCTCCTGGTCGACGACGATCAGGCTTTGCGCACGGTGCTTGCCGAGCAACTCGACCTCTATGACGGTTTCACCACCATCCAGGTCGGCACCGCCGCCGAGGGTCTGGAGAAGGCCAAGCTCACGCATTACGACGCCGTCCTGCTCGAAATCGGCCTGCCCGACATGGACGGTCGCGAGCTTTGCAAGCTGATGCGCCGCCAGGGCGTACGCGCGCCGGTGATCATGCTGACAGCTGCCGATTCGGATGCCGACACGATTCTCGGCCTCGAATCCGGCGCCAACGACTACATCACCAAGCCATTCCGCATCAACGTCCTGCTCGCCCGCCTGCGCGCCCATCTGCGCCAGCACGAGCGCAGCGAGGACGCGGTCATGACCATCGGTCCCTACGAATTCCATCCGGCGGCCAAGATGCTGATGGAGAAGGGCGGCAAGAAGAAGATTCGCCTCACCGACAAGGAAGTTTCCATTCTCAAATACCTGTTCAGGGCGGGCGACCGCCCCGTGACGCGCGACGTCCTGCTGAACGAGGTCTGGGGCTACAACGCCGGCGTTACGACACACACGCTCGAAACGCACATCTATCGACTGCGCCAGAAGATCGAGAAGGGCCCGACGAGTGCCGCCATCCTGATCACCGACCGAGGTGGCTACCGGCTGCAGCCCTGAGCTGCTTCCGGCGGCGCTTGCCAAAAGTTGAACAATCCGTCATTTCTGCCTCCAGCCCGGCTCACCCCGGCTCGGGAGACGTTTATGTCCACGCAGCGCATCTACGCCCTGCCCGTCGAGCAGACCGAGTGGAAGTTCGACGGCGCCACCGACATCCAGTTCAACTGGGAATATGACGACGGCTCCGTGCCGCTGCTCGAGCTCTACGAGAAGGGCAAGCAGCAGCAGTGGGACGCCTCGACGCGCCTCGACTGGTCGCTCGAACTCAATCCCGACAATCCGATGGAGCTCAAGGACGAGGCGATCTCGATCTATGGCACCGATCATTGGAACAAGATGAACGACAAGGAGAAGAGCTGGTTGCGGCTCCATCTCCAGGCCAACTCGATCTCGCAGTTCATGCATGGCGAGCAGGGTGCGCTGATCGCCACCGCCAAGATCGTCGGCACCGTGCCCGACATGAACGCCAAGTTCTATGCCGCAACGCAGGTCATGGACGAGGCGCGCCACGTCGAAGCCTACAAGCGACTGCTGCACGAGAAGTTCAAGCTCGCCTACCCGATCAATCCGGCGCTGAAGACGCTGCTCGAGCAGACGCTGACCGACCGGCGCTGGGATATGACCTATCTCGGCATGCAGGTGCTGATCGAGGGCCTGGCGCTCGCCGCCTTCCAGTCGATCCGTGACAAGTCGGGCAACACGCTCGCAGGTGCGGTCAACGCCTATGTCATGCAGGACGAGGCGCGGCACGTCTCGTTCGGACGCCTGGCGCTGTGCGAGTACTACCCGCAGCTCTCGGAGGCCGAGCGCGACGAGCGCGAGGAGTTCGTGGTCGAGGCGCTGCATTTCATGCGCGACCGCTTCAACCAGTCGGAAGTGTGGAACCGCCTCGGCCTGCCGGCCAAGACGCTCGACGAGATCCACTACAATTCCAAGCAGATGAATTCCTTCCGTGGCCGCCTGTTCAGCCGCGTCGTGCCGACGGTCAAGGACATCGGGCTGTGGGGGCCGCGCGTCAAAAAGGCCTTCGCCGAGATGGGCGTGATGGAATACGCCGACCTCAACGTCACCGAGGTCTTGGCCAACGACGGCAAGGTTGCCGAGGAATTCGACAAGAAGATGTTCGTCGAAAAGGCGATCGCGGCGGAGTGACCGCCGCCTAGAGGAAGATCACGAGCAGCAGCAACGCGGCCGGCATCAGCAGCCGGCACGGCAGGACGCCGAGCAACAGCGCGCCCACGACCGCACCTCCGAGATAACCCGCCCACGTCAACGCCAGCAGCCTGGTATTGGCGATGGCAGGGGGACTGGTCTTGGCGCCCGGGCACAGCCGGTCGAGCGCGCCGTCGGCGGTGCGTGCGAGCGTGCTGGTCACCACGACGGTACTGACGGCGCTGCCAGCGAACTGCGTGACGGCGGAAGCCTGAATGCCCATGGGGAAGGCCACGATCAGCACGGCGGGGAAGGGGCCGATGTCCAAGAATCCGACGCCGGCGATCAACGCCGCCTCGACCAGCAGGCTGGCAGTCGGCGTCCTCAGCAGACGCAGCAGCAGGCGCGACAGCATGGCGCCGAGGAAGAACGCCAGCAGCGGCGCCACGTGATGCCAGGTGTCGGCGTAGTGGCGCCGTGCCAGCGCGATGCCGGCCAGCACGGTGTTGCCGGTCATGTTGGCGGCTAAAGACGCCGCCCATGGTGGTGTAGCCTACCGCGTCGGCGATGCCGGCCACGACGGTGAGCACCGTCGCCTGGAGATGGGGCAGGCCGGCGATCGCTACACCACGTCGTAGGTGATCTCGACCTCTTCGCCGAAGCAGTGGCCCTGGCAGGTCAGGATCCAGTTGTTGGCGAGATCGTCGGCCGTATAGATGTCGTTGTTGGCCAACACTACCTTGCCCTTGACGCGCTTGGCCGCGCACGAGGCGCAGAAGCCTTCCTCGCACGACGACAGCGGATTGAGCCCGGCGGCGCGCGCCGCGACCAGGATAGTTTGGCCCTTCTTGTAGGGCACCTTGTGCGCCTTGCCCTCGAAGTGGATCGTGATGTGCGAGGGGATGACCTCGCCCTCCACCGGCTCGACTGGAACGGCGTCGTTGCCCGAGGCCTCGAAGCGCTCGATATGCAGCCGCGCGCTCGGCAGGCCGGAGGCCAGCAGCGCTGCCTCGACCATGTTCATGAATGGCCCTGGCCCGCAGAGATAGGCTTCCGCCATCTCGAAGCCTTTCAGCGCAGCGGCGACATTCTCGGCCGTGGCAAAGCCCTGCTCCGAATCGAGATGATGGATGACCTCGAGCCGGCCGGGATGGGCACGTATGAGCGCCTCGAACTCGGTATCGAAGATGATCGAGGGCTTGTCGCGGTTGGCGTAGAACAGGCGCAGGCGGCGCTTGGTGGTGTTGAGCGCCGATTTGATCAGCGACATCATCGGCGTGATGCCGCTGCCGCCGCCGAACAGCAGCAACGGCGCCTCGCCCTCGCCCAGAACGAAGCGTCCGGCCGGCGGCATGGTGTCGAGCATGGCGCCCTCGACCAGCTTGTCGTGGAACCAGTTCGAGCCCTTGCCACCGCCGACGCGCTTGACCGTGACCTTGGGCTTGCCGTCGGTCTCGGGCGCGCTCGACAGCGAGTAGCAGCGGTTGAACGGCCCCTCGACATGGGGCACCCGGAAGGTCAGGAACTGGCCCGCCCGGTAGCGGAATTTATCCACCGCGTCGGCCGGCACATCGAGCACGAAAGACCGCGCATCGGGGGTTTCCTGGACGATCTTGGCGATGCGAAGCTGATGGTAAGCCATTGGTAAATTCGCGTTCCTGTACCTTGAAAGGGGCCCCTAAAACTGTGCGGGATTCCTCTATCAGCTTGTGATAGTTTCCGCCCAGAAAAACTGAACGGAGCGTCATCTTTATCGCTCCGCTCCGGGATGGGACAAGGTTCCGCGCGAGGAGGCAAGAGGCACATGAGCACGCAGAAGATCTACGCTCTGCCGGTCGAAACCACCGGCTGGAAATTCGACGGCGCCACCGAGATTGCCTTCAACTGGGAATACGACGCCGGTTCGTCCGACCTGCTGAACCTCTACGAGAAGGGCAAGCAGCAGCAGTGGGACACCTCCACGCGCATCGACTGGAGCCAGGAGCTGTTCGAAGGCAACCCGATGGGCATGGCCGACGAGACCATCCCGATCTACGGCTCGCCGTTCTGGGAGAAGATGACCGACAAGGAGAAAGACTGGCTGCGCTTCAACCTGCAGTGCCATTCGATCTGCCAGTTCATGCACGGCGAGCAGGGCGCGCTGATCGCCACCGCCAAGATCGTCAACACAGTGCCCGACATAAGCGCCAAGTTCTATGCCGCGACGCAGGTCATGGACGAGGCCCGCCACGTCGAGAGCTACAAGCGGCTGATCCACGAGAAGTTCAAGGTTGCCTATCCGATCACGCCGTCGCTCAAGCAACTTCTCGAGCAGACGCTGACCGATCGCCGCTGGGACATGACCTATCTCGGCATGCAGGTGCTGATCGAGGGACTGGCGCTCGCTGCCTTCCAGCGCATCCGCGACACCGCCAAGAACAACCTCGCCGGCGCGGTCAACGCCTACGTCATGCAGGACGAGGCGCGGCACGTCACCTTCGGCCGCATGGCGCTGCGCGAATACTATCCGCACCTCTCCGATTCAGAGCGCGCCGAGCGCGAGGAGTTCGTGGTCGAGGCGCTCTACTTCATGCGTGACCGCTTCAACCAGGCCGAGGTCTGGATGCGCTCGGGCCTGCCGGTCGATAAGCTGATGGAGTACGCCTACAACTCCGGCGCCATGCAGTCGTTCCGCTCGCGCCTGTTCACCCGCATCGTGCCGATCCTCAAGGAGATCGGCTTGTTCGGGCCCAAGGTGCAGAAGGCGCTGGGCGACATGGGCGTCATGGAATACGCCAAGATCGACATCGAGCAGCTGATCGGCAACGACCTCAAGGTCGCCGACGACTTCGACAAGAAGAAGTTCGTCCAGGACGCCATTGCGGCGGAGTGAAGATTTATGCGTGGAGGGGCTTTCGAATCCAGAATTCCCGGGTCGGCATCCGGGAAGTGAGAAACATCAGGGAGCGCGATTCAAAGGATTGGTTTGCGCGCCTCGATGATAATCGTATGTGGGCAGTCGAAGTCCGTTTCATACTCATGGGATAGCACTTCCGGTCCAACCAAGCTGGATTCCTTGGTCGGCATGCAACGGCGAATGTCGACAAACCCGGCGTCCGTCGCGAGTTCGCGCAGGAAGCTCTCGGACAGAGCGGTCAGGTGATCGCCGTCACAGAATACTAAATTAGCGAAGCGTCCACCGATCGAGCTGCGTGGCGTGGGATATGTGTCAAACCAGTCGAGGTCGCCCTCGACGAATTTCCGGCACGCATTGCCTATGTCCGGGCCTCCCACGCGGATGCCGCCACCAGGCACCAGCGTGCGATACATTTCGCGAAAGTGGGTTCGCAGATACGAATCCGGAAGATGCTCGACGACGTGATGCGAGTAAAAGGTCTGCACCGAGTCGGAACGGAATGGCAGCGGATCGGTGAGGTTAGCCCATAAATCGACGCGCGCGGTCAAGAAGTTGGCGTCTACGTTCACCCAACCGTCGAGATTGTATTTGACGCCCGGCCCAAGCTGAACGCGGATTGGAGTGTTGGGTTGCCGAAAGCGCCTGTAAATCCTGCCGTTGATCCACATCGGAACGCGAAATGATAGACTTTCTTCAACCAGGGATTCATCGAGCCAATCGTTCTCTTCCGCTACGGCAGAAATTCAAGGATTAGATTATCCTCTGCGGCATGTCTGCACAAGGTTGCACGGCCCTGTGCCCGACTACATCCCTCCATGCTGACGAAGACAATGCACCATCAAAGCTTGGGAGCAAAAACCTAGCGGCACTCTTGATTTCATATCCGGCAAGACGACCGAATACGGACTGGCGCAGCATGCTGATCAGATCATGGCGACCGTTCCAGTCGGGGCGCCGGTCAGCCGGTGTTGCTGCGCGATGGCCATCAGGCCAAGCGCGTCATCGAGTTCGCGACAGGCCAGCAGTCTGGCTTCGGAGGTGACGCTGGATCCGCAGAACTCCAGCTTGAGGCGGTGGTCGAAATCGAGCCCGAGAGCCTCGGACTCGGCTTCACCCGCCGGCTGCGCCATCATTGCCTCGATCCAATGAGATATAATGCAGCATCTTATAGCTCGGTCGGAATCAATGCGGGCCAATTCAATAGTTCATTTGCGTAATGCGGGCTAAAGATCCCGCGCACAGCGAGGGGCCTTTCATGCCTTGTAGAAGGGCGCGCCACCTTTGATTGTCACGCGATGGCCGTGCCGGACGTTGGGAAAATAGTCGAACGTCGCGCGATGCAGCGCGCAGCGATTGTCCCAGAACGCCACCGAGTGCCTGTTCCAGCGGAAGCGGCACTGGAATTCCGGCGTCTCGGCGTGGTGCACCAGCATGTCGAGCAGCGCATCGCTCTCGTGCTTTTTGAGGCCCTGGATGCGTGTGGTGAAGCCGCGGTTGACGAACAGGCTCTTGCGGCCGGTTACCGGATGCGTGCGCACGATTGGATGCACCGCTTCGGGAAAGCTCTTGTCGCTGCGGCCGTAGGCATCGCGCGAAAAGACGTGTGCGCTGGTATGCAGTGCCGAAAGCCCTTCGCACAGCCGCTTGATCGGCTCTGAAAGCGTTTCATAGGCGAGATACATGTTGGCGAAGGCGGTATCGCCGCCGGTGTCGGGCGTCTCGTGCAGATAGAGGATCGAGCCCATCGGCGGCTCCGTCGCGCACGACAGGTCGGAGTGCCAGACCTCGCCGGTGACGGTCTTGCTGTTTTCGTCGGCATGCACGACGCGGATTTCGGGATGGCCGTCGATCTCGGCTTTGGCCGCGGGATGGACCAGAAGCTCACCGAACAGCCGGCCGAATGCCTTGTGCTGCTCGACGCTCATGTGCTGGTCGCGGAAGAAGATCACCTGGTGCGCCATCAGCGCATCGTGCAGTTCGCTCACCTGGCTGTTGGACAATGGCCGCGAGAGATCGACGCCGGAAATTTCCGCGCCGATCGCCGGCGTTAGCCTCTTGGCCTGGATGGTCATTTGCACACCTCGACCTTGGGCGGCGCATCGAGCACCGCCGCTATTCGGGATATATCGAGACAGCGGGCGCCGATCCACGCCTTGCCCTGCACGAAGATCGCAAAGCGGGCGAAGGTGTCGGCCTGTTCGGCGGGCGTCGGCCGCGTCCGGGCGAGCAGCCACGTCAGCGCATAGAGATTGCCGTGGGCGAAGTCGGCCGCCGCCATGTCGAGATCCTTGCCCCACAGCGCGGCGTTCTTTGCCGCGGCACCGCTCGGGTCGGCCAGGCCAGCGAGCCATTGGTGCGCCGCCTCGGCCAGCGCGTACGGCGTGCCGTGCTGGGCGCGCAGGTTGCGCACCTGTTGCGCCATCTCGATGTAGCCGCGGCCCTCTACCGTGCTGCCGCCGCAGCCCGGCCGGCGGCACAGCGCGGTGAAGGTCAGGTACTCGGCCAGCGTGATCTCGATATTGCCGTTGTTGTGCTGGCGCCAGGCGCGCGCCAGCTGCCAGCCTTGGGTCAGTTCGGGGCCCCATGGTTTGTCCGGCAGGGCACGGTCGCGCTCCATTTCGCCGATCACCGCCTGTGCGGCGCCCTGCCACTCCGCGGGAATCTGCGCGCGCGCCGGGGCGCCGGTGAGAGCGAGCAACATGGCGATCAGAATTATTCGGACCATGGTCAGTATTTCCGCGCGGTACGACGGTCCGCGCTTTCGTATTGGACGAGATCGTCGGCGCGCAACTCGGTGGCATCGCGCGGCATGAGGCGTCGCGCCTGCGCCGGCGAGATCAACGGGTAGTGGCGCACATCGCAAAGCGCCGCGCCGACTTCCCAGCAATCCTCATCGTTGGTGATCCACATATTGGTCGGAAAGCGGCGCAGATCGACCGGCACCGAGTAGGTGCGCAGGCTCTTGCGCTGCTTGTTGGTGTATTCGTGCAGGTACGACATCGCCAGTTCGCGCGGCGAGCGATAGACCGGGTCGCGCCAGCGCAGCCAGACGTGATTGCTCTTGGAGATGGCGCCCCAGCAGCCGTCGCGCCTGAACAGCGCGACCACGTGGTCGGAGTCCTTGTGGGCCACGAGGTCCATGATCAGCGGCGGCTCGCCCTGCAGCCAGAGCGCGCAGGCGGCGGTGAAGGCGGCCTCGATGCAATGGGCCTTGCGATGCTTCAGCACGTCGCGGACCGAGCGCAGGCAGTCGCCGCCCTCCTCGAAGTTGGCGTGCAGCGCGATCACGAACTCCTGAACCTGCTGCGGTGTTTTAAGCGCGCGCAGCTCGTGGCCTTCGGCGGCCGTCAGGCCGAGCTGGGCTGGGGTGGGTCTGCTGATTTTGCGCATCGCCATAATCCTGCCGTGTCTGTCGGCGAGGAACCAGCAGGATACGTGAAGTTCGGGGCCCAACCCAGGCAGGGGTCGGTTGGTGGAGCTGAGGGGGATCGAACCCCTGACCTCCTCATTGCGAACGAGGCGCTCTCCCAGCTGAGCTACAGCCCCACTTTTCACCGACAAAGGCCCCAAGAAGGCGCAGATAGTGGTTATGGGGTCGGGGTGTGTCAAGCAAACGCGGGTGCCGCGGGCTAGACCAACGTGTTAAAATAGGCTCTGTCGCCGACAACCTGCGCCGCATGGCGGCCGACCTGGCGGTCGACGCGCCTGTCGCGGGGCAATCTGGTGCGAGCAAGGGCAAGAAGGAAAAGGAAGTGGCGCAGCAGGCCTTCGATACGGATTACGGCAACGCGCTGGAGCGCTGGCGCGATATCAAGGTCACGGCGACCGCGGGTTCCTCGACGCGGGTTACCGACGTGCCGCTCGAGCCGCATCCCGATGACGCCGGATTGATCGAACACACCTACGTCCGCACCGGCGGCGAGCCGCCGCCGCCTGCGCCGGCATTCGACCCGTCGCTCAGCCAGCCGCCGATGCCGACGAACTGGCCGGGCGCCGACACCGCCCAGCCGACCGAGCCCGCCGATTCCGGCCTGCCGGCGCCCGATCCGGAGAAGCCCACGGCCAAGATCTACAAGCTGCCGCGTAACCGCGGCAATCGCGACCGTACCTAGGAGGAATGAATGGCGAGCGACAAACGCGCGGTGCAGACAGCCGACGCGCCCAAGGCCCTCGGGCCCTATTCGCAGGCCATCGTGGCCAACGGCTTCGTCTTTTGCGCCGGCCAGATCCCGCTCGATCCCGCGACCGGCAATGTCGTGCCGGGCGGCGTCGCCGAGCAGACGCACCAGGTGCTGAAGAACCTGCGCGCCGTACTGCGCGCGGCCGGCAGCGATCTCGGCCGCGCCGTCAAGACCACGGTGTTCGTCAAGAACATGAACGACTTCGCGGCCATGAACGAGGTCTACGGCCGGCCGGAATATTTCGGCGCCGATGCGCCGGCGCGCTCGACCGTCGAGGTGGCGCGCCTGCCGCGCGACGTGCTGGTCGAGATCGAGCTCGTGGCGCTCGCTTAGCCGCGACATGAGCGATCCCGCGAGCTTCGTCATGAGCTGGATCTTCGGGCTGGGCGCGCTGGCGCTGTTCCTGTTCCTCGCCGTCCACCTGCTGCTGTCGCTGCTGATGATCATACCGACCTGGCGGATCTGCGGCCGCGCCGGCTTTTCCGGCGCGTTGTCGCTGTTCCTGCTCGTGCCGCTGATCGGCGGCTTCATTGTCATGGCGGTGCTGGCCTTCAGTTCCTGGCCGGCCGGCGAAGCCCAGAAGCGCGTGGGCTGACATGGGAGTCGAGCTCGCGGCCTTGCTGGGCTTCTTCGGGCTGGGCGGTTTTTTCGCCACGATTGGCGCGGCCTTTGCCGGCTGGATGGCCTGGCGCATCGTCGAGAAGGCAGGATTCCCGGGCTGGGTCGGACTGGGTTCCATGCTCCTGACGCTGACCGGCATCGGCTCGCTTGTGCCGCTCATCCTGCTGTGGGTCTTCGCCTTCATGCGCTGGCCGCGCGACGAGCCCGCGCCGGCCGACATATCCTTTTCCCTCGGCGCCGCGCCTCCCGTGGCGCCCCCTGCCTTGGCCGCCCCTGCAGCCGCGCTGGCCGACCGCCGTCTGTGGCAACTGAGCGGACCGGGCGTCCTGCTCGCCATCGATCCCGCCTCCGGCGGCTATATCGTCACGGGCGCGCCTGCCGCCGGGCCGACCGAGCTTTCCCTGCCCCATCCGTCGATCGGCCGTCCGCATGCCCGGCTTTTGACCGCCGGCACCCGGCTGGGGCTGGAGGATCTCGGCAGCCCGGGCGGCACCTTTGTCGATGGCGCCCGGCTGCTGCCCGAGCACGGGCCGCGCGACATCAGTCAGGCCCGCACGATCCGGCTCGGCACCGTCGACCTCGCCCTCTCGCGAACTTGAAATCACGGGGCCTGAAATCCCCCTTTGATCGGGATTCGGCCGCAGGTAGGGTGCCCGCGGCCCGGAGCTTGAGCCGGCGGGAATGGGGAGCCGATGCAGTCGCTTGCAATCCTGATCGACAAGGTGATCGACATCTACACCTGGATCGTGATCGCCAGTGCGATCGTGAGCTGGCTGGTCGCCTTTGGCGTCACCAATCTGCGTAACCAGTTCGTCCGCATGGTGGTCGACTTCCTCGTCCGCGTCACCGAGCCGGCGCTGCGGCCGATCCGCAGGATCATGCCCAATCTTGGCGGCGTCGACATTTCGCCGGTGATCCTCCTGCTCGGCCTGTTCTTCCTGCGCAGCCTGCTTTGGGAGTATGTCTTGCCGGCACTGCTGCACTGAGAATGGCGGCGCACGTCTCGAATCTGAAACGCATCTCGACCGGCGTAACCGTGAACCTGCGCGTCAAGCCGCGGGCGCGACACGAGCAGCTCGAACTCGCCGCCGGTGGGCAGCTCACCGTGGCGGTCAAGGCACCGCCGGTCGACGGCAAGGCCAACGACGCGGTGTTCGCGGTGCTGGCCAAAGCCTGGCGCCTGCCCAAGTCGGCCTTCGCCATCGTCAAGGGCACGACTTCGCGGACCAAGACCATCGCCGTCGCTGGCGATACCACCGTTATCGCCGGCCGTATTGCCGACTGGGTACGCGACAATGCCTGAGGCCGAGCTGATCGACGGCAAGGCCTATGCAGCAATCCTGCGCGCGCGGGTGGCGGCGGGTGTCGCCGGCTCGGTCGGCAAGGGCGGGCTCCAGCCCGGCCTCGCCACCGTGCTGGTCGGCGCCGACCCGGCGAGCGAAGTCTATGTCCGCAGCAAGGGCCGCGAGGCGGTCGCCGCCGGCATGGCGAGCTTCGATCATCGCCTGCCTGCCGAGACGACGCAGGAAGAGCTGCTGCAGATCATCGCGCAGCTCAACGCCGACTCAGCGGTGCACGGCATTCTCGTGCAATTGCCATTGCCCCGGCACATCGACACCGCGCGCGTGCTCAACGCCGTCGATCCGGCCAAGGACGTCGACGGCTTTCATCCCATCAACGTCGGCCGTTTGGGCTCGGCCTCCGCCGGTGCGCCACTCGACTTTCCCGTGCCCTGCACGCCGCTCGGCGTCGCCATGCTGCTCGAGCATGCGCTGGGCTCGCTGGCCGGCCTGCATGCCGTGGTGATCGGCCGCTCGACGCTGGTCGGCCGTCCGGTGGCGCAGCTGCTGCTGCGCGCCGATTGCACGGTCACGATCGCCCATTCGCGCACGCGCGATCTGCCCGCCCTCTGCCGGGAAGCGGACATACTCGTGGTGGCGATCGGCCGGCCGGAATTCGTACGCGGCGACTGGATCAAACCCGGCGCCACGGTGATCGATGTCGGCATCAACCGCCAGCCATTGCCCGACGGCAAGACCAGGCTGGTGGGCGACGTGGCCTTCGCCGAGGTGCGAGCGGTGGCCGGCCGCATCACGCCGGTCCCGGGCGGTGTCGGGCCGATGACGGTGGCTTGTCTGCTCTACAACACCCTGCAGTCGGCGTTGCGCACCGCCGGATTGCCGTTCACCGCGCTCTAGTCAGTTCTTCAGCATCCCCGCGACCAGCGCGCCGACATTGTGGCGCATCATCGCTTCGTAGGTCGTGGCCGGGCCGCCAGCGTTCGACAAGGCGTCGCTGTAGAGCTGCGGGCCGACCACGCCGCCGGAATCGCGGGCGACCTGCTCGACCAGGCCGGGGTTGGTCATGTTCTCGACGAACAGTGCCTTGATCTTCTGTTCGCGCACCAGCCGGATCAGCACCGCCATGTCGCGCGCCGTCGGTTCGTTCTCGGTGTTGTAGCCGCGCGGCGAGAGGAACTGCACACCATAGGCCCGGCCAAAATAGCCGAAGGCGTCGTGGCCCGAGATGACCTTGCGCCGGTCCGCAGGGACCCTGGCAACTTCCGCCTTGATCCAGTCGTCGAGCACGCCGAGACGCTTGTCGTAGTCGGCGGCGCGGGCGCGATAGTGCGCGGCGTTCGCCGCATCGATGTCGATCAGCGCGCTCGCGATGTTGGCGACGTAGCGGCGCACGCACGCGACATCCTGCCAGCAATGCGGATCGGCATGCGCCTGTCTGTCCCGGGTGCTGTCGAGCGGCGTGACGCCGGTCGAGGCTACGATGTGGCGGCCTTTCAACGGCGCCGCCGCAGCGAGCCGGTCGGCCCAACCTTCGTAGCCGAGACCGTTGCTCACCATCGCCTGCGCGGCGGCGACCGCGCGCGCATCCGACGGCTTGGCCTGGTAGGTGTGTGCATCGGCGTCCGGCCCGACCAGAGTCGTGAGATCGATGCGATCGCCGCCGACCTGGGCAACGAGGTCGCCGAGAATCGAGAAGGTCGCGACGACCTTGATGCGGCCTTCGGCTGACGCCGGGCCGACGATGGCCAGCATCGCCAGCAGCGTCAGAAATGTCCTTCGCATAATTGTTATAATATAACACTACAGAGGAAAGTCCAGCCAGCGCGGTTGGTGGCCGGTGGCGGCGAAGAAGCGCAGCAGATCGGGGCCCGAAAGCGCTGTGGTCATGGTGTTGACCAGGGGATGGGCGTTCACGGGACCTTCGCCCGCAACGTCGCGATCGAGCGCCAGCCGCACGACGTGCGCTTCATCGTTGGCGAGCGCCAGCGGCGTCACCGAGCCCGGCTCGACGTCGAGGTGGCGCTTCAGTCGTTCGGCGCTGCCGAAGGAGAGTCGGCCGGCGCCCAGAACCTCGCCCAGACGCTTGAGATCGATCGCGCGGTCTTCAAGCGCTACGACAAGCCACATCTCTTCCTTCTTGTTGCGTAAGAAAAGATTCTTGATGTGTGCGCCCGGCAATTCGCCGCGTAACGCCTTTGCTTCATCGACCGTGAACACAGGCGGATGCTCGACCGTGCGATGCGCGATGCTAAGCGAGTCGAGGCGGGCGAATAATTGTTGGGAACTGAGCATGGGACCAGTGTATCTTAACCCGTTGCAGCGCAAGTGAGATTGGCAAAAGGCGGAGTGATGAAGGGCATCGTACTGGCGGGTGGCAGCGGCACGCGGCTTTACCCGATGACCCGGGCGGCGAACAAGCAGCTGCTCCCGGTCTACAACAAGCCGATGGTCTACTACCCGTTGACCACGCTGATGTTGTCGGGCTGCCGCGACATTCTCCTCGTCGTCAATCCGCACGATATAGAGTCCTATCACCGCCTGTTCGGCGACGGCCACCAGTGGGGCCTCGATATCAACTATGCCCTGCAGGCCAAGCCCGGCGGCATCGCCGAGGTGTTCCTGATCGGCCGTACCTTCATCGGCAACAGCCGCGTCGGGTTGATCCTCGGCGACAATCTGTTCTACGGCGATTCACTGCGCGCCATGGTCGAGCGCGGCGCCGCGGCGACCAATGCCACGATCTACGCCTACTGGGTGTCCGATCCCTCGGCCTACGGTGTCGTCGAGTTCGATGACAAGGACCAGCCGATCAGCATCGTCGAGAAGCCCAAGCAGCCCAAGTCGAACTGGGCGGTTACCGGACTCTATTTCTACGAATCGAACGTCTGCGAGGTCGCTTCCGGCATGCCACGCTCGGCGCGCGGCGAGCTCGAGATCACCGACATCAACGCCCACTACCTCAAGGAGGGCCGGCTGAACGTCGAGCGCCTGGGCCGCGGCTACGCCTGGCTCGACACCGGCACGCCGTCGAGCCTGCTGCGCGCCGCCCAGTTCGTCGAGACCATCGAAGACCGCCAGGGGCTGCAGATCGGCAGCCCCGAGGAGGTCTCCTGGCGCATGGGCTATATCGACGACGGCACCTTCGAAAAGCTGATCGCGCCGATCGGCGACAGCGAATACGGCAAGTATTTGCAGCGTCTTCTGGCGCGGGGGTAAGAGCCGACACGTCGGCTTGGGAGGCCTTGCCAACAAGGCCGAAAAGCCTTATCAACCCCGGCTTCCGGCGTACTACCCGGCCGGAACGGAGCGCGGGCGTAGCTCAGGGGTAGAGCACGACCTTGCCAAGGTCGGGGTCGAGGGTTCGAATCCCTTCGCCCGCTCCAATTTCTTCCCGTCTCGATGCCGATCAAATGCCTTTGGCGAGTTCGCGGGCGATGAGCATTTTTTGGATCTCGCTCGGGCCGTCGTAGATCTGGAAGACGCGCATGTCGCGATAATATTTCTCGACCGGATAGTCGTTGAGGAAGCCGTAGCCGCCGTGGATCTGGATCGCGGCTGATGTGACCTCCTCGGCCATTTCCGACGCGAACAGCTTGGCCATCGACGCCTCCTTGGGCGAGGCGCGGCCGAGATCCTTTAGAAGGGCGGCATGGAGATAGAGCTGCCGAGCAGCCTCGATCCTTGTCGACATGTCGGCGAGCTGGAAGGCGATGGCCTGGTGCTCGATCAGCGGCTTGCCGAAGGTCACGCGCACGCGCGCATAGGCGAGTGCGGCATCGAAGGCGGCCCGTGCGACGCCCACCGACTGCGCCGCAACTCCGATGCGTCCGCTGTCGAGCGAGGACAGAGCGACCCGGAGGCCCGTACCGGGTGCGCCCAGCATGTCCGCGGCGGGAACCTCGAGCTTGTCCAAGACGATCTGACAGGTGTCGCAGGTCCGGTGACCGAGCTTCTTCTCGAGGCGGGCCACACGATAGCCGGGAGAGTCGGTGCGCGCGAGGAAGCAGGAGATGCCGTTCTTGCCGGCGGCGGGATCGGTGACGGCGAAGATCATCGCGAGCTTTGCCGTCTGGCCTGAGGTGATGAAATTCTTGGCACCATCGATGATGTAGCGGTCGCCCGAGCGCACGGCTCGCGTCTGTAGGTTGGCGGCATCGGAGCCGACCTGCGGCTCGCTCAGCAGGAAAGCCGCGAGCTCGCGTCCCGCCGCGGCCGGGCGCAGGAATTTTTCCTTCTGCGCGTCGGTGCCGTGCGCGAGCACCGCGGCGTTGTAGGGGAAGTTGGTCGCCGCCATCATGTTGGCGATGCCGGCGTCGCCATAGGCGATCTCCTCCATGGCTGAAGCGTAGGAGACGAAATCGGCGCCGGCGCCGTCCCATGCCGCAGGCACGCAGACGCCCATCAGCCCGAGTGCGCCCATCCTGGCCAGCGTGTCGACCGGCACGAATTCGCGGCGATCCCAATCGGCCGCGAAGGGAGAGATTTCATGTCGGGCGAAGTCGCGCGCCATGTCGCGGATCGCCGTTTGTTGGTCGTTCAGCAGCATCTCTCTCACCGTGGTTCAAAGGGCCCTCGACGCGGAAGTCGACGGCCGCCACTTCCCAATCCACGAGTTTTACACGCGGCAGCTCCGGCGGAAGTCGCGCCATAGCTTGCCCGGATCCGACCCACAGGCCCGCGGCGCCGTCGGTCAGCGGCGAGGAATTGCCGGCGGTGAGCGAACCCTTGCCGCTGGTCTGGTCGAACGACGGTTTCAGCCGTGCCAGCTTCTCGAGCGAGGTATCCTTGCGCGGGATGTTGTCGCGAACGAGACCGCCGAACGGGATCACGAGATCGTCGAAGAAACCGCGCTCCCAGCCTGATGTGGAGTTGCGATGGCTTTCCACTGCGTGCCGGTCCTGGTCCTCGCGGCTGATGCCCCATTCCTTGGCGGTGATCTCGGTGTGCTCGCCCATGCTCATATGCGTGGTGCGGTTGGAGATCGTGGGCACGTAGAGTTTGATGTCGCCCAGCCGAAGCTCGGAAAGCCGGCTCGCCCGCTCGCCGAGCGACCTCGCTTGCAGGAGCTTGCGCAGCCATTCCGACAGCCGCACGCCAAGGCCAATGGGGATGCGGCTCTCGCTGTCGACGCCGCCGACCAACGCCAGGTTGGTCGTGGCACCATCGATCATGCCGGCCGCCTCGAAGGTGCCCATCATGCTGGTGCAGCAGGCCATCACGGTCGAGAAGGCGGGCATTGTGGCGTCGATGCCGGCATCCATCATCACTTCGCGCGAGATGTTGCTCCAGGTGAGGCTGGGCACGACGTTGCCCCAGATCGCGAAGTCTGGCCGGTTGCCTCCAAGCTGGCCGATCATGTGCCTGACCACCGGCACCGAGAGCTGGATGGCGTCGAAGGCGGCCAAGGGTCCGTCGACCTTGGCGAAGGGCGTGCGGGCTCCCGAGGCCAGCCAGATCGGAACCGACGGCTTCACGCCGCCTGTTCGAGCGTCGAGGCTGTATCGCGCGTCGTGACGCGGCGCAGGTCGCGCACCTCGGTGGTGTCGAACGGCCGCGCGCGATGCATGGTGCAGCGATTGTCCCAGATCACCAGGTCGCCCTGTTTCCAGGTGTGGGCATGGACGAATTTCGGCTGCGTCGCGTGCTCGATCAGGTCGAGCAGCAGCAGGCGGCCGTCGGCCATCGGCCGGCCGAGGATGTGCGAGGCGTGACTGGCGACATAGAGCGTCTTGCGATGCGAGCCGGGATGGGTGCGCACGACGCGCTGCGACACCGGCGGCAGGGAGGCCAGTTCCTCCTCGCTGTATTTCACCACACCGAGTTGCTCGCGCGAGCGCCAGATCGAGTGCTCGGCCACCAGGCCCTCGAGTTCGGTCTTGGTCTTGTTCGGCAGCGCGTCGTAGGCCGCGCGCAGGTCGGCGAATTCCGTCTCACCGCCCTCCTCGGGGATGATGTGGGCATAGAGCATGGAGAGCGCACCGGGCACGCGGCGGAACGAGGCGTCGGTGTGCCAGAGGCGATTACCCAGCCAGTCGAGCCGGCGCTGCGCCTCGGGCTGCATGACCTTGCCGTCGCCGTCGAGATTGGAGATGTCGGCGATCTCGTTGGAGGGCAGGCGGTGCTTGATGTCGCGGTGGCGCAGCTTCAGCGCCGATGACTCGACCGGGCCGAATTGCCGCGCGAAGGCGATCTGCGCCTCGTCGTCGAGCTTCTGGCCGTGGAAGACCACGACGGCATGACGGTCGATCGCGTCGACGATCGCCTTGTGGTCGGCCGGGCTGAGGGGGCACGAGATATCGACCCCGGAAATCTCGCCGAAGAACAGGGGGTGCAGTTGCTTGACCGAAATCATGGCCGCCTCCATCGTCCTCCCATAATCACCCAGGAAACGCCATGCCGCAAACCATCAAGCTCGCCCTGCTTGACGATTACCAGCATATGACCAAGAAGATCGGCGACTGGGATCGCCTGAGGAAACGCGGGGTCGAGATCACCGTGTTCCACGAGCCGTTCAGCTCGGTCGAGGACGCCGCGGCGAAGCTCGCACCCTTCGATGCGTTTCAGATGCTGCGCGAACGCACCGCCTTTCCCAAGGCGCTGATCGACAAGCTGCCCAATCTCAAATTCATCGCGCTGACCGGTGCGCGCGCCACCAGCCTCGACGACAAGGCAGCGACGGCGCGCGGTATCCCGATCAGCAACACGCCGGGCGGCGGCTCCAATGCGCCGACGGGCGAACTCTGCTGGGCGCTGCTGATGATGTGCGCGCGCGACCTCGGCAAGGCCGAGCGGGTTATCCGCGGCGGCGGCTGGCACGAAGGCGTCAAGGGAATGGTCGTGCTGGAGGGCAAGCGGCTCGGCGTCATCGGACTCGGCAAGCTCGGCAGCCGCGTCGCGGGCTATGCCAAGGCGTTCGGTATGGACGTGGTGGCGTGGAGCCAGAACCTCACCGAAGAAAAGGCCAAGGCGGGCGGCGCGAAGCTCGTGAGCAAGGACGAGCTGCTCAAGACTTCCGACTTCATCAGCATCCATCTCGTGCTGTCGGAGCGCACGCGCGGGCTGCTGAAGGCCGACGATCTAGGCAAGATGAAAAAGACCGCCATGCTGATCAACACGTCGCGCGGGCCGATCGTCGACGAGGCGGCGCTGATCGCCGCGCTGAAAAGCGGCACCATCGCCCATGCCGGCCTCGATGTTTACGACCGCGAGCCGCTGCCGGCCGGCCATCCGCTGACCAAGCTCGACAACATCACGCTGATCCCGCACCTGGGCTACGTCGTCGAGGAGAGCTATCGCCACTTCCACGACGCCACGATCGCCAACATCGAGGCCTGGCTCGACGGCAAGCCGATCAACGTTATCAATCCGGAAGCACTGAAAAAGTAATGTCGATTTTGGGCCGGCCCGAACGTCTATGGAGAGACGGGATCATCCGTCCGGCTTTTTAGGAGATCGACATGGCTCAATACATGCTGTTGCTGCACCAGGGTCCCGGCAACATGGCAGATCTGCCGCGCGAGAAGATGATGGAAGTGGTCCGGCGCTACTACACCTGGTCCGACACGATGCGTCAGAAGGGCAAGCTGGTCGGCGGCGAGAAGCTGGCCGCCGGGCGGGTGCGTCACATCGGCGTCAAGGACGGCAAGCCGGTCGCCAGTGACGGTCCCTACGCCGAGGCCAAGGACGTGGTCGGCGGTTATTTCACCATCGAGGCCAAGGACGATGCCGAAGCCGAGGGGATCGCCAAGGAATGCCCGCATCTGTGGAACGGCACCAACTGGATCGAGCTGCGGCCCGTCGACACCATGACGGTCGCCGAAGCCCAGACCGCCTGAGCGCTCGACCTGAGTGCGCATGTTCACGACCTCGTAGGTTCCCTGGCCCGCGATTCCGCCAGCCGCCTCGTCGCCGCATTGGCGAGGCGGTTGGGTGCGGGCCGTATCGCCGTCGCCGAGGATGCCGTCCAGCACGCACTGTTGCAGGCCCTCTCGTCGTGGCCGTTCAAGGGCGTGCCGGAGCGTCCGGATGCCTGGCTGGCCGTCGTCGCGCGCAACCGGGCGCTCGATCTGTTGCGCAACGAGGCGCGCGGCGCCGTGCTGGCGGAGGAGCTGGTGCCACTGGTACCACCGTCGGCCGAGAGCGAGGGCCGCTTCGACCGCGAGCTGAACGACGACGAACTCGCGCTGTTGTTCGCGGTGTGCCATCCGCTCCTGTCGCCTGAGATGCGCGTGACCTTTGCGCTGAAGACCGTCTGCGGCCTCACCGTGCCGCAGATCGCCTCGGGCTTGTTGAGCGAACCGACGACCATCGCCCAACAGCTGGTGCGGGCGCGCCGCCAGCTTGAGGCGGCGGATGTGCCAATCGAGGCACCGACTCCCGATGCCTTGCCGGAGCGCGCCGAGTCGGTGCGAACGGCTCTCTATCTCATGTTCAACGAGGGCTACTCCGCCTCATCGGGCGAAGAGTTGGTGCAGGCGGAGCTTTGTGTCGAGGCCGTGCGTCTGGCGCGCGCCCTGGCGGCGCATCCCATGACGTGCGGTCCGGCAAGCGATGCGCTGGCTGGCCTGCTGGCGCTGACGGCGGCTCGTCTCGCCACGCGTGTCGGGCCCGATGGCGTGGCGCAATTGCTGGAAGATCAGCCGCGCGAGCAGTGGGACGCGAGCCTGATCGCGCTCGGGCTCGATCATCTGGCGCGGTCCGCAGTGGGCGAGAACCTGACCGTCTGGCATTTGCGCGCCGAGATCGCGTCGATTCATGCTACGGCGCAAAGCACCGACGAGACGGATTGGCGGCGGATCGTGCAGATCTACGATCACCTCGCCGAGATCGATTCATCGGCGATGCTGGCGCTTGCCCGGGCCGTGGCGCTGGGACATGCCAAAGGTGCTGCCGCCGGCCTCGAGGCGGTGAATGCCTGCCTGCCGCTGCTTGCCGATAGCCCCTATGGCCATGCCGCCGCGGCGGCCTTCCTGGCGGAGCTTGGCCGCGCGAGCGAGGCACGCCGGCATTTCGAGCGTGCGCTCACCTTCGCGCGCGCGACGCCCGAGCGCCTGCTCATGCAGCGCCGGCTGGAGAGCCTTTCATCCGAACGGAAATAAGCCAGATCGAAGCGCCCAGGATGATCGCTGAGGCCAGCCATTCGCCCGTCGACAGGCCGGCTGGCGCGAGCAGGCCGAGACGTGCTGCAGCCTCTTCCAGCGCGATGGCGAAGAACGGCATGGCGGTGAGCGCGATCAGATAGGCCTGAACGCCGACGTGGTTGATCGTCCAGAAGCCGAGCCAGGTTCCCGGCGCACGGAACAGAATCCCGGCAAGTGCCGCATAAATCCACAACTCGATCCGGCCGAAGGCGTCGCCGCCGCCGGCCCAAGGCGAGATGACGAGCCCGCCGAGGCCCGCCAGCGACCAGGTGAGAATGAGTGCCACGGAAGCAGCCACCAGGATCTCGCCGGTGAAGCGACAGCGCGCCATCATGTCGGTCGCCCTGTTGCGCGGGTGATAGGCGATCATCCACGAGCCGGCGACGGCAAGGCTCTCGGACAGGCAAAGCCAGAGCAGGCCCCGCCAGGTCGTGTCGGACACGGCGGCGAAGGCAAAGGCCGCGACCCCGACCGCGAGCAGCAGCAGGCCCGGCCATTCGCGCCGCGTCGGCGCGATGCGTGTGAGGAACCAGCCGGAGAGCGCGCCGATCAGCACGCTCGCAGTGGCAAGCAGCGTGCTTTGCGTCACCGCCAGCCAGACGATCGCTGCTGACGTGCAGCCGTTGATGGCGACACGCAGGAAGGCGTAGCCGATGGTCCACGGCGCCAAGAGGTCGGACCAGCTTCCCGGCGTGCGCCGTCCAACCCACAGCATGATGAGGCCGGCGGAGAGCAGCTGCACCAGCGTGTAGGCCCAGGGATCGAGATGGGCGCCGCTCACGACGTGGCGCGTCAGCAGCATATAGACTGCCCAGATCAGCGAATTGACCAGCGCGAGCGCCAGTATACGCCAGCTCATTTGGCCTCAGGTGCGGAAGCGCAGCAGCAGGTGATTGACGCCGTTCAGTTTCACGTAGAGGTCTTCGAACTGCTGATAGAAATCCTCCCAGCGCGGCAGGCCGCCCAGCGCGCCCAGTGCCGTGTAGATCTCGGCCACCGATTTGCGTCCGTCGATCTGGCCGATGATGCGCGGCGCCAGCTCCGGCAGCTGCGCGCGCCATGGGAAGCCGTCGAGATTGGCGACCAGCGGTGCGCCGGGCTGTAGTCCGGCGGCAAGCTTCTGGGCATCCATCTCGCGCAACAGGGGAATGGCGGAAGTGTCCTCCGGCCGCGCCACGGTGTCGAAGCCCGCGCGCGTGGCGTAGAAAACATGGGTGCGCAGATTGCTCGACAGGCGCTCGGCGAAGGCGGCGCGTTCGAGCAGCGGCAGCGAGCTTGCCTGGCGCGCGATCACCGGGTCGCTAATGTAGGTCGCGGGCTCGTAGCGCACCGGCTCGAGGAAGGCGACGACACGCAGGTTTGCCTGTGCCGCAAGCGCTCCGATGTCGGGCACCGTGAAGGCGCGGTCGCAACTGTGCAGCAGCAAATCGTAGAGGCCGGCATCGCCGCCGGTGACGTGGTCGTTGAGGTAAGGATTGCGGCGGAACAGGTTGGTCGTCGGCAGGAAGCGGATCAGCCGCTTGGTCATGGCGATGCGGTCTTCCAGCGCCATCGACGACGGCGCCAGCGTGCGCAGGATCTCCTGCAGCGGATAGACGCCGCTGCGGCCATATTCGCCGTAGAGCATCACGCCCATGCCGCCGTCGGGCTGCAGCGCGTCGGCCAGCGCACGCATGCCGGCGGCGGGGTCGGGCAGGTGATGCAGCACGCCGGTGCAGTCGATGTAGTCGAACTGACCGAGGCCCATGCTCGGCAGATCGAGCAGCGAGCCGGTTTCGAAGCGGATGTTGCGCAGTGCGCGCTGCCTGGCGCGGGCCTCGCAGATCGCGCGCGAAGCGGTCGAGATGTCGAGGTAGACGATTTCCGCCGGACAGTTCTGTTCGACGAGCTGCTGGGCCAACATGATGCAGGCATCGCCGGTGCCGCCGCCGGCGATCAGGGCGCGGAACGGGCGCTTGAAGTTCAGTCGGCCGGAGAAGAGGTAGTGATTGATTTCGAGAATGTGGCTCGGCGTGCCGGTGATCAGGCGGATCGCCTCGTCGCGCGGATCCCTTTGCGGGTAGGGCAACGCTTCATACTGCGCACGTACGTCGTCCAGCGGCGTTGTAACGGTCATTATGGCCTTGTTTAGCGACGACCGGGGCGTTACGCGGAATAATCGCAACGCCCACAACAGATTAGTGCAACAATTCTCTCTGCCATGAAAGGCTATTTCGGCATCGGTATCGAAGGCGCGAGCAAGGCTGTGAATGTCGGCAGCTTGTTTCGCACCGCACACGCCTTCGGGGCGAGTTTCGTGTTCACTGTGCGTGCCCAGTACAATCGCCGGGACGGCGGCGCCAGCGACACCTCCGACACGCCGCGCTCGGTGCCGACCTATCACTTCGCCGACCTGCAGGCCTTCCGCCTGCCGCTGGGCTGCCGGCTGGTCGGTGTGGAGATCACCGACGACGCCATCGAGCTGCCGAGCTTCCGCCATCCCCGCCAGGCCGCCTACATCCTCGGCTCCGAGCGCGAGGGCCTGTCGGCCGAGATGCAGTCCCATTGCGATTACGTGGTGAAGATCCCGACGCGCTTTTCGATCAATCTCGGCGTCGCCGGCGCCCTGATCCTCTACGACCGGCTGATCAGCCTCGGCCGCCATGCCCCCCGGGCGGTAGGCGAGGGTGCGCCGACCGAAGCCGCCCCTCTGCCGGTGTTCGGCGACCCAATTTACAGGCGCAAACGCCTTCGCCGCCAAAAGTCTGTTGAAAAACAATAGGTTGGCTATTATACTTTTTTATATCCGTTGCATTGGACGAGGACGTGTCCGTCAGAATTGGCTTGTGGATTGTTTTGTGGGTAGCGCTGCCCATACCGGGCTGGGCGCAGACCCCGGCGTTCGCCGCCACGCCCCAGACGTCTGATGGCCCCGCCGCTAACGAACCCGACCTGCTGCTGGCCGCCGAGGACTGGCAGGCCCTTGCCGCGGGCAGCGGGTCCGACCGGATCTGCTACGTCACCCGTGTCGCGCGCGCCCGTTCGGTCCTCAGCCAGCGCGACGTCCGACCGCTGCTCTACGTCACGCACCGGCCGTCGCGGCAGAGCTACGATGTCGTGGCCTTTGCCGCGAGCTACGCCTTCCGTGCCGACAGCATGGCCCGCGTATCCTTGGGCGGCGGGCCGAGCTACCGGCTGTTCACTGATGGCACCTTCGCCTGGGCGGGCGACGAGGCGATCGATCGCCGTATCGTGAGGGCGATGGCCGAAGGCGGATCGATCACGGTGACCGGCCTTGGTGCCGACGGCCTGCTGCGTGACGACAATTTCGGTCTTTCCGGCTTTGCCACCGCGTTCCAGCGCGCTTCCAGCGAGTGCCGGCGGCCGGGAGCACCCATAAAGCGCTGAGTTCGCGGTGGTTGCGCCGGCCCACCGCGAAGCCTATCTCAGCCGCGACCATGCCCACTTTGCCAACAGAGCCCCTGCAGATCGTCGAGCCGTTCCACGGCCGCAACGACACGCGCCGCAATCTGGTCGGCCTGGGACGCGATGAACTCAAGCGCGTGCTGCACGAGGCGGGCCTCGAGCCCTTCCGTGCCCAGCAGGTCTGGCACTGGATCTACTGGCACGGCCTCACCGACTTCGCAGCTATGAGCAATATCGCCAAGAAGACGCGCGGAAAGCTCGCCGAACTGTTCGTCGTCGAGCGGCCGGGCATCGTCACCGAGCAGCGCTCGACCGACGGCACGCGCAAATGGCTGCTGCGGTTCCGCGACGGCAACGAGGCCGAGACGGTCAACATCCCGGAGGAGGATCGCGGCTCGGTCTGCGTCTCGAGCCAGGTCGGCTGCACGTTGACCTGCAGCTTCTGCCACACCGGCACGCAGCCGCTGGTGCGCAACCTGTCGGCCGGCGAGATC
>CAMDQJ010000009.1 GCA_945905835.1 Asaia bogorensis | reverse complement strand
GACTGCTGCGTCGAGGGCACGCCGACGCCGGGCGCCGCCATGGCCGGGAAGACCCGCAGGCCGGGGATCTTGACGCCGAATGTGCGGGCGAGCGGCTCGCCGATGCCAATGGTGCCCCAGCGCGAGTCGAAGTCGCGGGCCAGTCGGCGCATCACCTTGCCGGCATCGGCGCACGGCGCCAGAGCGAAGCCGAGGGACAGACCGTAAGGAAGCGGCTTGGCGAGGATATAGGGCTGGGAGGTCATCGCGGGCATCGGCCCCGTGTCCTAGCCGACCAGCGCGGCGGATGACAAGCATGCCGCGTGCTTTTAGGCTCGCGGCTAACAGGGAGAAAACAATGAAGAGCGTCGGTCGCCGCACGGTTCTGGGTGCGAGCCTTGGCATGGTCACAGCCAGCCATTGCCCGGTCTTCAGGTCAGCACAACTATCGACACTCGCTCGATGGGGGGCTCATTGTCGAAAACACGGTTCTTCATTCCCGCTGAAAAATGAGCCCGACGCCTAACCCTTCACCTCCTCCATGCCAACCCTGACTCTGTTTGTCGCCATTGTCGTAGCAGTGTTTGCCGGTCTTTGTGTCGCTGCCTGGTTGATGGTGCGCCGTCAAGCAATGACACCATGGTCGGCTTGGGCGACTACGGGCGTTGTCTGCCTATTCTGGCTGGCTATCCCCGCTGTCCTTGCTAGTCTGGGCGCCTTAGATAGCTACGCTCCACTACCTACGCTCGGATTTGGCGTCATGCTCTCTGTCACTTTCGGAACAGTCCTCTTGGCCTTGACTCGCTTCGGCCAGGCTTTCACGGAGGCAATCCCGCTGGCGGCCATTGTTGGATATCAGGTGTTCCGCTTTCCACTTGAGCTGGTATTGCACCGTCTCTACACGGAAGGGGTCATCCCGGAGCAAATGACGTACACCGGACAAAACTTCGACATCGCCACCGGCGTCACTGCAATCGCAGTCGCAGCCGGCATCTACATGAACCGCTGCCCTCGCTGGCTCATTGGTCTTTGGAACGTAGTCGGTCTAGTCCTACTCTTCAACATCGTCGCTGTAGCCGTTCTGTCCTCACCGGTCCCATTTCGCTACTTCACTACTGGACCAGCCAATCTCCTTCCGAGCAGCTTCCCATATGTCTGGCTCCCTACATTTTTGGTCCAAGCAGCGCTGTTCGGCCACCTACTTGTCTTTCGCGCTGCGTGGCGCTGACGCCTAACCTCTCGCTCAACACCCGACGCGCCAAGGCGGCACACCCCGTCGCGCGGGTTAGCTCGAACGTTGAACGTCCGCTTCTAATAGAGGTGAACTTCCGCTTTGGGCACGGAGCTGACGTAACCCAGATGTAGAAGCTGCCATTCACCGTTTTAGAATGGCAATGGCCGGTCTGTACTCAGAACCGGCCACATTTTTTGAGAATGCCACCGGCTGCTTAGGCCGAGGTGCGGAAGCAGGTCATCAGAGAGATTTCGGGCAACAACGGCCAGTTCATATCCGAAAATAGCCTGCAACCCTGCTACTGGTAGCAAAAAATAGCAGGATAGCAACTAACCCTAGGGGTGTTTTTCTGCATCTGAAACCATCTTGGTTGCACATATAAAAGTTGAAGACTAGGCCCTGCCTTGGCGCAAGGCTTGGGACAGACCTGCCCCACCAAACCGATCCGCTTCCTCGTGCCCTATCCGGTGGGCGGCATCGTCGACATCGTGGCGCGCACCGTGGCCGAGGCGATGCAGGCCGAACTGGGCCAGACCATCCTGGTCGATCCGCGTCCCGGCGGAAACAGCACGCTGGCCACCGCGATGGTCACGCAGGCGCCAGCCGACGGTTACACCTGGGTGATCGCCACCCTCAGTCACGTCGTGGCGCCGCATCTGCAGCCCGCGCCCTACGATGTGCTGGCCGATTTCCAGGGCGTGGCCCTGGTGGCCGTCGCCACCTCGGTCGCGGCGGTGAATGCCAGCCTGCCGATCAAAACCCTCCAGGAGCTGGTCGATTACGGCCGCGCCAACCCCGGCAAGCTCAACTACCTAAACCCCGGCAACGGCTCGTCGATCCATCTCGCATCGGAGCTTTTGAAGAACCATTCGAAATTCGACATGACCTCGGTGCCGTACCGGGGCATTCCGCCGGGCATGCCCGACCTGCTCGAAGGCCGCCTGCAGGTCGGACTCCTGCCGGGACCGCTTGCTTTGCCGCACGTCCAATCCGGCAAATTACGCGCCCTGGCCTTCATCGCCGACCAGCGCAGCAAGGTGCTGCCCGACGTGCCGACCTTCGCCGAGGCAGGCTTCGGCGATGCGCAGGTGATGAGCTGGTACACCATCGCCGTACGCTCCGGCACGCCGCCGGAAATCGTGGCTAGGATCAACGCCGCGGCCCTGAAGGCGATCGCCAGCCCCGAGACCCGCGAGCGGCTGGACAAGGCCTCCTGCGAGGTGCCGGCGCCGCGGACGCCGGCCGAGGTCCAGGCGCTCTATGCCGCCGACTACGTCCGCTATGGCAAATTAGTAAAAGAGGCCGGAATCAAAGGCGAAAACTGATCCCGGGAACACCGCCGCGATGGCGCCGTTTTCTGCCTCACTATATATGAAGTGAGGCGGGCCACAGGGGAGCAGGCGGCATGAGGATCGGACGGCGTGGCGTTGTAGCGGGCGGTGCAGCTCTGTGGGTCGGGGCTCCGGCCATCCTGCGGGCCCAGCCCAAGATCATCGTCAGCCACGGCATGGCCATGCACGGCGAGCCAAAATACCCGGCCAACGCCACGACCCCCGACTACGTCAATCCGGCCGCGCCCAAGGGCGGCAGCGTCAAGTTCGGCACCCAGGGCACCTTCGATTCACTGCATCCCTTCGTGCTGAAGGGCGTGCCCGCCGCCGGCATCACTCAGCTATGGGAATCCCTGTGCTGGCATGCACGTGACGAGGCTTTCACCGTCTACGGCCTGATCGCCGAAACAATCGAATGGCCCGAGGACCGCTCGTGGGTCGCCTTCAATCTGCGGCCGCAGGCCAAGTGGATCGACGGCACGGCGATCACGGCCGAGGATGTGATCTTCAGTCTCGAGACGCTGAAGGCCAAGGGTCCGCCGCACTACGCGGCCTACTATGCCGACGTGCTCAAGGCCGAGAAGACCGGCGACCGCAAGGTGAAGTTCACCTTCCGCGACACCGTCAATCACGAGCTGCCGCTGATCGTGAGCGAGCTGCCAATCCTGCCGTCGAAGTGGTGGGCGGGTCGCGAGTTCGACAAGGTCTCGTTGGAAGTCGCGTTGTCGAGCGGACCCTACAAGGTCGACAGCTTCGATGTCGGCCGTTCCATCGTCTATCGCCGCGTTGCCGACTGGTGGGCCCGCGATCTCTGGATGAATCGCGGGCGCAACAATTTCGAGACCCTGCGCTACGAGTATTACCGCGACGCCGAGGTCGTGTTCGAGGCCTTCAAGGCCGGCGAGACCGACGTGCGGCGCGAGAATTCCGCGCGCAACTGGGTGACGCGCTACGACATCCCGGCGGTCAAGGACGGCCGCATCAAGAAGGATGAGATCACCCACGAGATGACGCAGCCGATGCAGGGCTTCGTCTTCAACCTGCGCCGCGACATGTTCAAGGACCGTCGCGTGCGCGAGGCGATCGGCCTGATGTACGACTTCGAGTGGCAGAACAAGAACCTGAGCTACGGCTTCTACAAGCGCACGCGCTCGTACTTCGGCAATTCCGAGCTCGAGGCCAAGGGACTGCCCTCACCCGACGAACTGAAGATCCTCGAGCCGCTGCGCGGCAAGATCCCTACCGAGGTCTTCACGGCCGAATACAACCCGCCGGTCACCGACGGCTCGGGCAACACCCGCGAGCAGGCCCGCAAGGCGATCGGGCTCCTGAAGGAGGCGGGCTGGGAAATCAAGGACGGCAAGATGACCGACAAGGCCGGCAAGAAGGTCACCTTCGAGCTGCTGCTGAGCGACGCCTCCTTCGAACGCATTGCACTGCCCTTCAAGCAGAACCTCGAGCGCATCGGCGTCGACCTCGCCGTACGCACCGTCGACACCTCGCAGTACCGCCGGCGGACCGATGGCTACGATTTCGACATGATCATCGACCTGTGGGGCCAGTCGCTGTCGCCGGGCAACGAGCAGCGCGACTTCTGGGGCTCGGAGTCCGCCGACCGGACCGGCGGCCGCAACACCATGGGCATCAAGGACGCCGCGATCGACCAGCTCATCGACCTGATCATCTCCGCCCCGGACCGCGAAAGCCTGATCACGCGTACGCGAGCGCTCGACCGCGTGCTGCAGTGGCATCAATTCCTCATCCCGCAGTTCCGCTCCGGCAAGGAGCTGGTGGCCTACTGGAACCGTTTCTCGCGGCCGGAAAAGGTCGCCAAATACTCGCCGCTTGCCTTCGATACCTGGTGGCTCGACGAAGCCAAGGACAAGGCCCTGCAGCGCGGGGAGAACAAGTGACCCCCCTCCCGACCTCCCCCGCTGTGCGGGGGAGGTGGCCCGAAGGGCCGGAGGGGGTCGCCGCCTGATGCTTGCCTACATCCTGCGCCGGCTGGCCCTCGTCGTGCCGACGCTGTTCGGCATCATGGTGCTGAACTTCTTCATCGTGCAGGCTGCCCCCGGCGGCCCGGTCGAGCAGATGATCGCCCGCATCGAGGGCACCGCCGTCGGCGCCACCGAGCGCTTCTCGGGCAGCGCCTCGGGCGGCGAGATGCTGCGCCAGCAAAATACCGAGGGCGGCAGCGGCGCCTATCGCGGCGCGCGCGGGCTGCCCAAGGAGCTGGTCCAGCGCATCGAGCGCATGTACGGCTTCGACAAGCCGATCTACGAGCGCTTCCTGCTGATGATGAAGAGCTACCTGGTCTTCGATTTCGGCGAGAGCTTCTTTCGCAACCGCAGGGTCGTCGACCTGGTGATGGACAAGATACCGGTCTCGCTGTCGATCGGACTGTGGACGACGCTGCTGATCTACTTCGTGTCGATACCGCTCGGCATCGCCAAGGCGGTGCGCGACGGCGCGCGCTTCGACATTTCGACCTCGACCGTGCTGATCATCCTGAACGCCATCCCCGGCTTCCTGTTCGCCCTGCTGCTGATCGTGGTGTTCGCCGGCGGCAGCTACTTCAAGTGGTTCCCGCTGCGCGGCCTGGTGTCCGACGACTGGAGCAGCTTCTCCACCATGGGCAAGGTCGTCGACTACTTCTGGCACATGGCGCTGCCCATCGTCGCCATGACGATCGGCGGCTTCGCCAGCCTGACGTTCCTGACCAAGAACTCCTTCCTCGAGGAAATCGGCAAGCAATACGTCATGACGGCGCGCGCCAAGGGCTTGAGCGAGCCGCGCGTGCTCTACGGTCACGTCTTCCGCAACGCCATGCTGATCGTCATCGCCGGCATCCCCGGCGCCTTCATCCATGTGCTGTTCGCCGGCGCCCTGCTGATCGAGGTGATCTTCTCTCTCGACGGCATCGGCCTGCTCGGCTTCGAGGCCGCGATCAACCGCGACTATCCGGTGATGTTCGGCACACTCTACTTCTTCGGCATGATCGGGCTAGTCATGGGCATCGTCGGCGACCTCATGTACACTTTCGTCGATCCGCGCATCGACTTCGAGTCGCGCGGCTGATGACTCCCATCAATCGTCGCCGCCTCGCCCATTTCCGCGCCAGCCGGCGCGGCATGGTCTCTCTGGTCGTGTTCGGCGCTATGTTCTTCATCTCGCTGTTCGCCGAGCTGCTGGCCAACAACCGGCCGATCCTCGTCTACTACGGTGGCGGCTTCTACTCGCCGGTGTTCCGCGACTACGCCGAGACGACGTTCGGCGGCGATCTTCCGACCAACACCGTCTATTCCGATGCCGAGGTCGTGAAGCTGATTGAGACCAAGGGCTGGATGGTGTGGCCGCCGATCCCCTATCGCTACGACACCATCATCAAGGGCGAGGGCCGCAGCTCCCTGCTGACGCCGTCGCTGCGCCATCTGCTGGGAACCGACGATCAGGCCCGCGACGTGATGGCCCGCCTGATCTACGGCTTTCGCATTTCCGTGCTGTTCGGCCTCGTGCTGACGATCCTGAGCTCGATCGTCGGCATCGCCGCCGGAGCGGTTCAGGGCTATTTCGGCGGCTGGGTCGACCTTTCGTTCCAGCGCTTCCTCGAGATCTGGTCGAGCATGCCAACACTCTATCTGCTGATCATCCTGGCGAGCTTCATCCAGCCCGGCTTCTGGGTGCTGCTGTCCATCATGCTGCTGTTCAGCTGGATGTCGCTGGTCGGCGTGGTGCGGGCGGAATTTCTGCGCGGGCGGAATTTCGATTATGTCCGGGCGGCCCGCGCACTCGGCATGCTGGACGCGCGCATCATGTTCCGGCACATCCTGCCCAACGCCATGACCGCCGCCCTCACCTTCCTGCCCTTCATCCTGGCCGGCTCCGTCACGACTTTGACGGCGCTCGACTTCCTGGGCTTCGGCCTGCCGCCGGGATCGCCGTCGCTCGGCGAACTGGTGCTGCAGGGCAAGAACAACCTCAACGCGCCGTGGCTTGCCTTCACCGCCTTCGTCGTCATCGCCCTGATGCTGTCGCTGCTGGTGTTCATCGGCGAGGCGGTGCGCGACGCCTTCAATCCGCGCAAGGTGATGGCATGAGCGAGCCGGCTCTCCTTGAAGTCCGCGATCTCGGCGTGACCTTCGGCAACGGCCCCAACACCGTGATCGCCGTGAAGGGCGCGAGTTTCGATATCCGCCGCGGCGAGACCCTGGCGGTGGTGGGCGAATCGGGTTCCGGCAAGTCGGTGACGGCGCTGTCGGTGCTGCAGCTCCTGCCCTATCCGATGGCCAAGCATCCTACCGGCAGCATCCGCTTCCAGGGCCGCGAGCTGATCGGCGCGCCGGCCGGCGAGCTTTTGAAGGTGCGCGGCAATCGCGTGTCGATGATCTTCCAGGAGCCGATGACCTCGCTCAATCCGCTGCACACGATCGAGCGACAGGTCAACGAGGTGCTGTTCCTGCACAAGGGCCTGACGCGCGATTCAGCGCGGCGGCGCACGCTCGAGCTTCTCGACCAGGTCGGCATTCCCGATGCCGCGCAACGCCTCGACGCCTATCCGCACCAGCTCTCGGGCGGCCAGCGCCAGCGCGTCATGATCGCCATGGCATTGGCCAACGAGCCCGACCTGCTGATCGCCGACGAGCCGACGACGGCGCTCGACGTCACCATCCAGGCGCAGATCCTGAAGCTCCTGAAGAACCTGCAGGCGCGCTACGGCATGGCGCTGCTGTTCATCACCCATGACCTCGGCATCGTGCGCAAGATGGCCGACCGCGTCTGCGTCATGACCAAGGGCGAGATCGTCGAGCAGGGTCCGGTCGGCGATGTGTTCGATCGTCCAAAGCACGCCTACACGCGTCACCTGCTGTCGGCCGAGCCCAAGGGCCAGCCGGCGCCCCGCGATCCCGCCGCGCCGGTCATCGTGCAGATAAACGACATGAAGGTGCATTTCCCGATCAAGCGCGGCGTGCTGCGCCGCACCGTCGGCTACGTGAAGGCGGTCGACGGTGTCAGCATCGCCATCCGCGAAGGCCACACGATTGGCCTCGTGGGCGAATCGGGCTCGGGCAAGACGACCCTGGGCCTCGCGCTGCTGCGGCTCGAACGCAGCCAGGGCGGCATAGAATTCGACGGCCAGGATCTGCAGGCGCTCAGCCAGCGCGAGCTGCGGCCGCTGCGCCGCCAGATGCAGATCGTCTTCCAGGATCCCTTCAGCTCGCTCAGCCCGCGCATGTCGGTCAGCCAGATCGTCGGCGAGGGGCTGGAGGTCCACAAGATCGGCACGGAAGCAGAGCGGCTAAAAATGATCGACCAGGCACTCGAGGAGGTCGGCCTCGAACCCTCCATGCGCGACCGCTATCCGCACGAATTCTCGGGCGGCCAGCGCCAGCGCATCGCCATCGCGCGCGCCCTGGTGCTGAAGCCGCGCTTCATGGTGCTCGACGAGCCGACCTCGGCGCTCGACATGAGCGTGCAGGCGCAGATCGTCGACCTGCTGCGCGACCTGCAGGCGCGCCACCGGCTGGCCTATCTCTTCATCAGTCACGACCTCAGGGTCGTGCGCGCGCTGGCCGACGAGGTCGTCGTGCTGCGCCACGGCAAGGTGGTCGAGCGCGGGCCGGCGCGGCAGATCTTCGAGACGCCGCAGACGCCCTATACCAAGGCCCTGATCGCCGCCGCCTTCAATCTCGACGCCATCGGCGCCGATGCGGGTGTCGTCGCCTCCTAGGCCGCCCACCGCTCGCCTTTGCCGGAGTTTGTGTCTAAAAGCATGCCGCTTCGCTATGGCAAAACGAGGGTTCAATGGCAGGCGCCATCGCCTATCTCAGTCGCGACACCGACGGTCTGCAGTGGAAGGCCGTCCTGGAGGCCGCCTTCGGCCCGGTCGATTTCCGCACCCTCGATACGCTGGGCAACACGGCCGACATCGAGATCGTGCTGGCCTGGAAGCCCCCGCGCGGTCTTATCGGCTCGTTCGCCAACGCCAAGATGATCGTCTCGCTGGGCATGGGCGTCGATCATCTGCTGGCCGACGACCAGCTGCCGGCCGGCGTGCCGATCACGCGGATCATGGACGACGGCCTGGTCGGCCAGATGAGCGAGTACGCGCTCTACTGGGCGCTGCGCCACCATCGCGACATCGACAAGTACGCCGCCAGCCAGAAGACCGCCGCCTGGAAGCCCGAGGATTTCATCGACACGATTCACCGGCGCATCGGCGTCATGGGCCTCGGCACGATCGGCCAGGACATCGCCGGCAAGTTCGCCCGGCTCGGATTTCCTACCGCCGGCTGGAGCCGGACAAAGAAATCGATCCCGGATGTCGAAACCTTTCATGAAGCTTACGGCCTGAAGCCGTTCCTGGCGCGCAGCGATATTCTGATCAATGTCCTGCCGCTCACGCGGCAAACCCGCGGCCTGCTCAACTCAGAAGCCTTCGCAGCACTGCCGGCCGGCGCCTATTTCATCAATATCGCGCGCGGCGGGCATGTGGTGGACGACGACTTGCTCGCAGCACTCGAGTCAGGGCACCTTGCCGGTGCGACGCTCGACGTCTTCAACGAAGAGCCGCTGCCGGCCGGCCACGCTTACTGGCGGCATCCCAAGGTACGCGTCACGCCGCACATTGCCGGCGCAACCAACCCGCGCACGGCATCGCCGGGTGTGATAGAAAATATTGAGCGGCTGCGCAGCGGCCAACCCCTTATTCATCGGGTCGATCCGAAATCCGGATATTGAGTGGCATGTCGCTAGTCATCGTTGTGGGCGGGCTCGAGCCGATGCGCGACGGCATCGGCGATCATTCGCGCCGGCTCGCTGCCGCCCTGATCAAGCGCGGCATTCCCGCCGCCATCCTCGCCCTGGCCGACCAGGCGCTGAAGGAAGATTCGTGACGCGAGCGCCAGAGCGACGACGGCGTCGAAATCGAAACGCTGCGGCTTTCGGTCCGCCTGCCGTTCCTGGAACGCGCCGCGCAAGGCCGCCGCTTCATGCAGGAAGTCGGCGGACGGCACGCGATGTTCGCCTTCTCGCCCTATCAATTCGATCTTCGCGGCGTCGTTTCACGCGCCCTCGTCGAGTTGCCGGAAATGATCCAGGGCATGACGGCCTCGATCTTGTTCCACGAGACCTGGATCGGCGACCAAGAGACGGACGGGTTCTGGACCCGGCTGGTCGGCTTCACGCAACGCCGCCTCGTCCAGATGCTGGTGCACGATCTGCGGCCGATAAAGCTCTATTCGACCAACCCGGTCTATTGCCACATGCTCGAGTCCTACGACATCAAGACCGTGATCGTGCCTCATTGCGGCAACGTGCCGGTCCAGCAAACCGACGCCCGTGCGTGGCTGCCGCAGGCGCTGGCCCGCGCCGGTGCCGCCGTGGGCCCCGACGGGCTCAAGGACTTCTTCCTGATCGGTCTGTTCGGCAGCCTCTATGACGGCCTGGAACTGCCGCGGCTGCTGCCGTCCTTCGAAGCCGTAGCGCGGCGTAAGGGCAAGCGGCCGCTGATCGCCAGCATCGGCATCATGGGCAATCGCTCCGAAGGGGCGAGGTGGCACAAGACCTACGGCGAGCAGTTCGGCTTGGTCGACCTCGGGCCGACGACGACACTGCGCATCTCGCAATTCCTCAATTGCCTCGATCTCGGCGTCGCCACGACGCCGATTGCCCTGGTCGGCAAGAGCGGCACGGCGGCGGCTTTCGTTGAGCACGGCATCCCGCTGCTGGTGCCGATCGAGTATCCGCATTTCCGCCATTGGCGCGAATCGATGATGAGCGAGTATCCCAGCAACTACATGCGCGTCACGCCCGACATCGTCGACCGCATCTGCACCGCCAAGCGCCTGCCGCAACGGCCATTGCTGCCGCCGCTGGTCGACCGGCTGGTTGCCGACCTCAGCTCTTACGCGCGGTCAATTGCGGTTCGCCCAATAGGCCTTCTATCGTCGTAAAGATGGCGCGCGCCGCCTGTGCCTCGCCGCCTTCGGGCCGGCCCGGCTTGGCGGTGTTGTTCCACGCCATCATGTCGATATGGGCCCACGGCACCGAGTCGGGAACGAATTCCTTCAGGTAGAGCGCGGCCGTGATGGAGCCGGCGAAGGGCACGCCCGGCGCGTTGTTGATGTCGGCCACCTTGCTGTCGAGCATACGGCGGTATCCGGCGAACAGCGGCATGCGCCACAACGGATCGGCGACCCGCCGGCCCGCCGCCAGCAGCGCATCGGCAAGTGCGTCGTCGTTGCAGAACAGGGCCGGCAGGTCGGGGCCCAACGCCACGCGGGCGGCACCCGTCAGCGTCGCACAATCGACCATCATCGCCGGCTTCTCGGTGGCGCCCTCGTGCAGGGCATCGCACAGGATCAGGCGGCCCTCAGCGTCGGTGTTGCCGATCTCGACGCTGATGCCCTTGCGTGTCGGCACGACGTCGAGCGGCCGGAAAGCGTTGCCCGAGACGCTGTTCTCGACCGCCGGCACCAGCACGCGCAGCCGCACGCGCAGGCCGCAGGCCATGACCATCGCGGCGACCGCGAGCACCGTCGCCGCCCCGCCCATGTCCTTCTTCATGTTGAGCATGCCGGCTGCGGCCTTGAGATCGAGGCCGCCGGTGTCGAAGCACACGCCCTTGCCGACCAGCGTCACCTTGGGATCGCTTTCCCTGCCCCAGACGAGGTCGATGAGGCGCGGCGCACGCGTGCTGGCGCGGCCGACGGCATGGACCATCGGATAGTTCTTCTTCAAGAGATCGTCGCCGACGATGACGCTGAACTTGGCTTTATGTGTTTTGGCAAGCGCCTGGGCCGCCGCCGCGAGTTCGGCAGGTCCCATGTCGGATGACGGCGTGGTTATCAGATCGCGCGCCATGAAGATCGCTTCGATCATCGCCGTCGCCCGCGCCTTGTCGGCGCCCTGCGGCCACAGCAGCCGGGCACCCGGCTTGGCCTTGCGGGCCTTGTAGCGTTCGAAGCGCCAGGTCCCGAGACCGATGGCGACAGCTGCATCGGTCGGCGACACCGGCGCGGTGTCAGAGACGATCCGCCAGGTGCCGGCGGGCAGGCGCGTGGCAAGCGACCCGTAATCCCACAGCGTCGGCGTCGCGGACACGACCAGCACGGCGCCGCCTGCCTTGCCGTCGCGGCCGGGCAGCACCACCAGGTCGCCGGCTTTGCCTGCGGTGCCGAGTGATTCGATCCAGCCACGGCGGGCCGCACTCTGCTTTTTTAGCCATCCCCGCCACTTGGCTTGGCTGACGACCTGCACCGGCAGGGAGGACGAAGAACGGTCGACGAACGGCAACGACATGGCCATGCTCACATTTGTGTAAGACAACGGTTAACATTGCCGGCCAATATGAGGCGCTGGCAAGCGCTAGAGGGGCCCGTAAAGGGCGATGAGGGAGAGCGTATGGCCCACTTCACTTTGGTCATCGGCAACAAGAATTACTCGTCGTGGTCGCTGCGCGGCTGGCTTTTAGCCAAAGCCGCGGGAATCGACTTCGAGGAGATCGTGGTGCCGCTCGACCGCCCGGAAACCCAGGCGGCGATCCGGCGCCATTCGCCGTCCGGCCGCGTGCCGGTGCTGGTCGACAAGGGCCTGGCGGTCTGGGAATCGCTGGCGATCGCCGAATATCTCAATGAGCTGAAGCCCGAGGCGCTGTTGTGGCCGGACGCCGCCGCGGCGCGCGCCCATGCCAGGGCGATTTCGGCGGAAATGCATGCCGGCTTCATGGACCTGCGCAACAACATGCCGATGAACATCCGTGCCTCCTATCCCGGCAAGGGCATGGCGCCGGCGGTGCGCGCCGACATCGAGCGCATTACCGGCCTGTGGCGCGACTGCCGCAAGCGCTTCGCCGGCGCCTCGGCCAAGGACGAGGGCTTCCTGTTCGGTACCTTCGGCGCCGCCGACGCCATGTACGCGCCGGTGGTGACGCGGCTTCGCACCTACGGCGTATCGCTCGAGACTGATGCGGACGCCTATTGCACGGCGGTGCTCGCCTATCCGGCGACGAAGGCGTGGTGCGATGAGGCCAAGCACGAGCCCTGGCTGATCGACGCCTACGAGCTCAAGTAAGCTGCCTCAACCCGCCATGCCGACGAACTTCATCTTCATTCTCGCCGACGATCTCGGCTATGCCGATCTCGGCTGCTATGGCGGCCGCGCGCCGGTGTCGCCCAACATCGACCGGATGGCCGCCCAAGGCCTGCGCTTCACGCGCGGCTACGCCAATTCGGCGGTCTGCTCGCCCACCCGCTTTGCCATGGCGACCGGCCGCTACCAGTATCGCATCCGCGGCGCCGCCGAGGAACCGATCGGCAGCGCGATGCGCGGCGACAAGGTGATCGGCCTGCCACCGGACCATCCGACTCTGCCCTCGCGACTGCGCGAAGCCGGATACCGCACGGCGCTGGTCGGCAAATGGCATCTCGGCTTCGCGCCGCATTTCGGTCCATTGCTGAGCGGCTACGACGAGCATTTCGGACCGATCGCCGGCGGCGTCGACTATTTCACCCATTGCGACAGCGTCGGCACGCACGACCTGTTCGAGAACGGCAAGGAGGTCCACCACGAGGGCTATCTCACCGACCTGCTGTCCGATCGCGCCGTCGATTTCGTCTCGCGTTGCGCCGACTCACGCAAGCCGTTCCTGCTGAGCCTTCATTACACCGCCCCACACTGGCCGTGGGAGACGCGGGAGGATGAGGCACTGGCCAAGTCGCTGGGCCGCGCCATCGCCCATCTTGACGGCGGCACGATCCACGTCTACCGCCGCATGATCCACCACATGGACGAGGGCATCGGCCGTATCCTCGCCATGCTCGACGACAAGGGCATCGCCCAGGACACCATCGTCGTCTTTACCAGCGACAATGGCGGCGAGCGCTTCTCCTACAACTGGCCACTGGTCGGCGGCAAGATGGACCTGATGGAAGGCGGTATCCGCGTGCCCTACGTCGTGCGCTGGCCCAACCGAACGCCGGCCGGCACGACGACCGACCAGCTTGCGATCACGATGGATTGGGTGCCGACCTTCTTCGAGGCCGCCGGCACGAGCGCCCATCCCGACTATCCGAGCGACGGCACGTCGCTGCTGCCGGTGCTCGCCAAGCCCGACGCCGTCGCCGATCGCGCGCTGTTCTGGCGCATGAAGCACAACGATCAGCGGGCGATGCGCACGGACCGCTGGAAGTATCTGGCGGTCGGCCAGCACGAATATCTGTTCGACGTCGTCACCGACGAGCGCGAGCGCGCCAATCTGGCCAAACGCTATCCCGGGCGACTGGCCGAGATGCGCGCGGCCTGGCAACGCTGGGACGCAACCATGCCGCCGATCCCCGACGACGCCCAGGTCCGGCTGGTCTACGGCAAGAAGGACATGCCCTAGGCCGCATGAGCGACACGCCGTCGATCCGCGACATTCTCGATTTCTGGTTCCTGCCGCTGGGCGATCCCGGCCACGGCAAGCCGCGCGAGATCTGGTGGAAGAGCACGCCTGAATTCGACGCCGAGACGATCCAGCGCTTCGGGCGCGCCATCGACCGAGCGGTGGCCGGCGAGCTGGACGTCTGGAAGGCCTCGCCCGAAGGCGCCCTGGCGCTGATCCTTCTCTGCGACCAGTTCCCGCGCAACTGCTTCCGCCGCACCCCGCGCGCCTTCTGCGGCGACGCCAAGGCGGTCGAGATCGCCCGCTGGGCGCTGGCCCATTTCTATCCGGCGGTGTTTATGCCGGACATGCGCCTTTTCTTCTACATGCCGTTCGGCCACAGCGAGCAGGCCGCCGACCAGGAGCTGGCCTGCGCCCTGCTGGCGACCATCGGCGGCGAGGACAATGTGAAGTCGGCGGCGGACCATCGCGACATCGTCGTGCGCTTCGGGCGCTTTCCCCATCGCAACGAGGTTCTGGGCCGACCCAGCACGGAAACCGAGCTCGACTACCTCAAGAACGCGAATCGCTACGGGCAATGATCTCGCGGTAGAGCGCCGCCATGGCGGCGCCGAAGCAGCAAAAAATGACGCGCTTCGGTGTCAGGTGCGTCAGCACCTCGCGCACGGCGATCTCGGTCGCGGGTTCCTTCGGATAGCCGTAGATGCCGGTCGAGATTGCCGGAAAGGCGATGCTTTTAAGTCCGTGATTGTCGGCCAGCGCCAGACTGTTGCGATAACAGCTTGCCAGCAGCTCCGGCTCGCCGTTGGCGCCGCCGCGCCACACCGGCCCGACCGTATGGATGATGTGGCGTGCTTTTAGCCGATAGCCCTTGGTGATCTTGGCCTGACCGGTCTTGCAACCGTGCAGCATGCGACATTCGAGAACGAGGGCGGGACCGGCGGCACGATGGATCGCACCGTCGACGCCACCGCCGCCCAAAAGGCTTTCATTCGCGGCATTTACGATCGCATCGACGTCGAGGCGCGTGATGTCGCCTTCGACGACCTTGATGCGGGAGGCACTCACCAGTAGCGGACAGGACCGGTGTCGAGGTGCACGAAGCCCGAGCGCGGATAGAAGCCGACACCGCCCATTTCGAGCGAGCGCGCCGCGGCGCGGATCTTGAAGACCGGCACGCCGGGGAAGCGGATGTCCATGGCGTTGCCGTTCATGTGCTGGCTGTCGCGCGCCACGCCGCGGCTGACGCTGGCCAGCCAGGCATTGGTCGTCGGCGAGCGGTAGGCCGACAGCACCTCGATCTCGCCGCCGTAGCCGACGATACGCATGGTGTGCCACAGCACGTCGAACAGCAACGGATCCATTTCGGTCTGGGCGTTGTCGCGAGTATCGCACAGGAAGCGGTTGAGCTGGTCGAGCGCGTCGCGGTGATAGGCGCCGTCAGACCAGTAGGTGACGGTGAGCGTCTCCTTGGAGTTGAAGTTCAGCAGGCTGAGGCTGCGCGGGCTGGTGGTGTCGAGCTGCGGCGGCGTCTGCGGCGGCTGGGCCGGCGCGGGAGCCGCGCCGTAGCGCGTGGCGCGCAGGGTCTGCGGATTGGTCTTCTGGGCGACGGGTTTGGGGACGGCGGTGGACTTGGGAACCGCTTTCTTGGCGTCGGGATCGGCCGAGGTGCCGCGCAATACTTCCGGCGTGATCGAGCCGGCCGGGTTGGCCGCCCCTGAATTGGATTGGGCGTAGCCCACGCCGGCGAAAGCCAGCGTTACCGCCAGACCTAGAACAAAGCTACGCGTCCCCAAATCCCAATGTTGCATTTTTATCACACTGAGGTTCTACCAGAGACCGATTTTGGACTCAAAGCGAAATTCTGGCCTCAGTTCGGGGCTGCGCGCCAACGCCACGCCGACGACTTCACCGACAATGCAAAGCGTCGGGCCGTCGAGGCGAGCCAAAAGCGCCTGGCGATCGATCGATGCAAGGGTGCCGACGACTCGCCGCTCGCGGTCGGTGGTGCCGTTCTCGATCAGCGCCACCGGCGTGGCCGCCGGCAGACCATTGGCGATCAGCTGGCGGGCGATCACCGGCAGGGCGCCGACACCCATATAGACGACGACCGTCTGGTTGGGCCGCGCCAGCATCGGCCAGTCGAGCGCCACGCTGCCGTCCTTGAGATGCCCGGTGACGAAGACGCAGGCCTGCGCATGGTCGCGATGGGTGAGCGCCACGCCCGCGCTCGCAGCACAGCCGAGCGCCGCGGTGATGCCCGGCACGATCTCGACCGGCACGCCCGCCGCCATCAGCGCCTCGACCTCCTCACCGCCGCGGCCGAACACGAAAGGATCGCCGCCCTTCAGCCGCACCACGCTCTTGCCGGCCTGCGCCAGCGCCACCAGCCGGTCGTTGATCTCGGCTTGCGGCACGCAATGATGCGCCCGCCGCTTGCCGACATAGATCCGGTCGGCGTCGCGCCGCGCCATTACCAGCACCTCGGGCGAGACCAAGCGGTCGTAGACGACTGTATCGGCGCTCTGCAGCAGGCGATGTGCCTTAAGAGTCAAAAGCTCGGGATCGCCGGGCCCCGCGCCCACCAGATGGACCATGCCCATGACCGGCGTCGGCTCCACCCGCGCCGCATCGAGCAGGCGTATCAGCTCGCGCCGCGCCGCGATCTCGTCGCCGGCCAAAGCGAGTTCGCCGATGCGACCCTCGAACACGCGATCCCAGAACAGGCGGCGCGCCCGCGGCTCATCGAGCGTGCGGCGGACCTGGTCGCGAAACACCTCGGCGAAGCGCGCCAGACGGCCGACTGCCGCCGGCACCGCGCGGTCGATCTCCGAGCGCAACCGCCGGGCATCAGCAGCCCCTTGGCGCGATCGACCAACTTGCGTTCGACCAGAGAAAGACGCGCGCGATCGAGTTCCTCGCGCATCGAGTGGTAGCGGTTGAAATGCGCCACCGCGACGTCGACAACCGGCCGCACGCGGTCCTCCGCCAGGCCCTTCACGACATAAGCTGAAACGCCCGCTTCCATTGCCGCCGCGATGGTTGCCGGATCGGAGCGATCGACGAACAGCGCAATGGGCCGCGGCTGCTGCTCGGTCGAGCGCCGCATGTCTTCGATGGTGTCACGGCCGGGACTATCGATGCTGACGACGACGACATCGGGCTCGAGTTCGCGCACGCGGGCTGTGAGATTCTGCGTGCCTTCGAGCCGCGCCAGCAGGCGATAGCCGGCCGCCCGCAAGCCCGCCTCGACGATTTCGGCGCGGGCGGGGTTGTCGTCGATCAGCAGGACGGACAGGGCTTTGGTCACGGCACCCGGTTGGGCGCAACTTCCATGCCATTGGCTCCTGCTCCAAAGAGGGGGCGCTAAGGCGCTGACGTCACAAGCTTTCCGTCTTCCCACTTGCCGGCGCGGCCGATGCCGTCGGCGCCGGTCAGAAGGCCAAAGCCGTGACGGCGGCCGGCGCGGAAGGTGCCTTCGTAGCGCTCGCGGTCGCCGACCGACTCGACGCCGGGGCCGTCGAGTGAGTCGGCGCGCCAGACGCCGGCCTGCACGGTGTTGGGATCGCCCAGCGTTCGGCGCAGCGCCGGACCTTCGAGGCGGCCGCCGGCGAAGTTGCCCTCGGCGCGTTCGGCGCCGGTCTTCTCGCGCACGCCGGTGCCGGTCGACTGGCCGTCCTGCCACTGGCCGGCATAACGCGCATCGTCGGCGAAGCGCACGGTGCCCAGACCGTTCAGGTGATCGTTGGTCCATTGGCCGGCCTGGCGCTCGCCGCCTTTGAGCTCGGCGACGCCGAGGCCATGGCGCTTGCCGTCGGAGACCTGGCCGATGTAGCTCGCGCCGTCGTCATAGGTCAGGCGCTCGGTGTTTTCCAAATCGGCACGCGCCGCGCGTGCCGCCGCGATGCGCGCCTCGCCCGCCATGGCGCGGGCTTTTTGCGCGGCCTCTTCCGCCTGTTCGAGCACCGCCTTGGCCTCGATCGACGCGCGCGTCGCCTGTTCGATCAATACTTTTTTCGCCGTGTCGTCCGGTGACGGGGCCGGTGACGGGGCCGGTGTCACGGCTGGTGGTGCGGCAGGCGATGGCGCGGCGGCTGGGGCTTCGACCGTTTCGACCGGCTGGGCGGGCGCCGTCGGTGTCGGCAAAAGCCGCGCCGCCCAGCGCGCGTAGATTTCATCGTGGTAACGCCAGCTCACCGCGGCCGGCGCGACGAGGATGAGCAGCGCCGTCAGCACGCGCCGGCGCTTGCGCCGCATCGGCAGCGAGGGCGGCGGCATCAGGGCCTGCTCGCGGCTGACGCCGCCCAATTCGCGCGGCGCCGTCATCGCCGCCGGCGCCATGCGCCGCGTCGGCTGTTCCTCGGGACGCTGAGTCATGCCGAACAGCGCGCTCCACTCCTCGACGGTTTGCGGGCGCTGCTCGGACGAGAAGGCGAGCGCGCGATCGACGGCGCTCAGGAAAATCTGATCGTAGCGGTCGGCGTGGGTTACGGCGAGCGGCCGGTAGGGATCGGCGCCGACGCGCGCGGCGGCTTCGGGCGGCGGATGGCCGGCGATGGCGTGATGCAGCACCGCGGCGGCGGAATAGATGTCGCTCCACGGGCCCTGCTTGCCGTCGAGCGCGTACTGCTCGATCGGCGCATATTGCGGCGTCAGGATGCCGGTGAGCGTGCGGGTACGGCCGCCCATCGCCTGGCGCGCCGCGCCGAAATCGATCAGCACCGGCACGCCATCGGTGCGCACGATGATGTTGGACGGCTTGATGTCACGATGGAGGAAGCCCTGGGCGTGGACGGCGGCAAGACCGCTCAGCAGGCCGGTGGCGAGGCTCTGTACCTCGGCCGGCGCCAGGCGGCGGCCGCGCTCGCGCAAAAGCTGGCCGACACTGCGGCCGTCCTCGAACTCCATCACGGTGTAGGCGGTGCCGTTGGCCTCGAAGTAGCGCAGCACCGGCACGATGTGGGGATGGCGGAAGCGGGCGAGCGCGCGCGCTTCCTCGAGGAAGCGCTCGCGGCCCCAGGCGAAATCGTCGGCGAAGCGGTGGGCGCGCGGCACGACATCACCGTTGGCGGCGCGCACGGCGAACTCGACCGGCAGGTATTCCTTTATGGCGACGAATTTGGCGAGCTGGGTGTCGAAGGCACGATAGGTGATGCCGAAGCCGCCGTGCCCGATCACCGCATCGAGGCGATAGTCGCCGAGCCGCGTGCTAAGCGGCAGGGCCTGGACATTGTCGATGGTCATAAACGAGCGAAGCCGGGGCGCGAGAAACCTGCGTCCCTACATGCGCGTTCGTTGTCGGGCGCACAAGCACCCTGACAGCGACGCCGGCTTTACTGGTGGGCGACGGTTACCGGCGAGGGTGAGGTGCGCGAGCCCCTGTCCTGGATTTCAGGCATGAGCTGGATCAGCATGATGATCACGCAAAGACCGACGGCGGTGAGCATGGTGGCGGGGCGGGTGCGCAAATGAGGGATAGGCGCATAGGCCAAGCGTTCGTCCAACATGGCGAACATCTCCATTTATGACTTCGTTTAAAAAACCGGCGACAGCGACCTAAAAAATATTGGCCGTGCCGGAGCGGAATATACGTCTGAAACGATTCACACACAAGAAAAATGTTGCAATTTCAATGTGTTAACGATCAAAGAAGAGATAATACTTAAACTCCACAACGGTTCGGGGTGCGACACTGCAAGAACCACCTCCCGTGGTCTCGCGCGCGCGGCGGACACCGCCGGCTTGCCGGAGTAAGGTCGGATCCATGGCAATCGCACCACATCTCGACAACACGCGTACCCTGGTGCTGACCGGCGCGAGCCGCGGCATCGGCCATGCGACCGTGAAGAAGTTCAGCGCCGGCGGGTGGCGGGTCATCACCGTTTCGCGCCAGCCCTTCAGCGCCCTCTGCCCGTGGCCGGGCGGCGACAAGAACCACGTGCAGCTCGATCTTGCCGACCACGGCGACATCGCACGCGGCATCGACGAAATCCGTGCCCGGCTGGGCGGCGGCCGGCTCGATGCGCTGGTCAACAACGCGGCGATTTCGCCCAAGGACGAGACCGGCGGACGGCTGGGCGCCATCGACACGCCGTTCGACCTCTGGCAGCGTGTGTTCAACGTCAATTTCTTCGCGCCCGTCTCTTTGGCGCGCGGGCTGATGACGGAACTGGCCGAGGCGCGCGGCTGCGTCGTCAACGTGACCTCGATCGCCGGCAGCCGCGTCCATCCCTTTGCCGGCTCGGCCTACGCCACCTCGAAGGCGGCGCTGGCCGCACTGACACGCGAGATGGCGCACGATTTCGGGCCACGCGGCATTCGCGTCAACGCGATAGCGCCCGGCGAGATCGACACCGCGATCCTGTCGCCCGGCACCGAGCAGATCGTCGAGGAGCAGATCCCGATGCGTCGCCTCGGCACGCCCGATGAAGTGGCCGACGTCATCCACTTCCTGTGCGAGAAGGGTGCGAGCTACGTTTCCGGCGCCGAGATCCAGATCAACGGCGGGCAACACGTTTAAGGGGGCACGTCTAGGAGACCGCAATGGATACGATCAGCACCTTCAAAGGCGAAACCGGCCGCGACGCCCGCCGCCGCATCCGCGCCGGCACCAACCTCGCGCCGACCTCGGGCATGGCGCCGGGCTACGTGCAGGGCAATCTCGCCATCCTGCCCAAGGCGCTGGCCGCCGACTTCGCGCGCTTCTGCCAGCTCAACCCCAAGCCCTGCCCCTTGCTCGGCCAGTCCGAGCCCGGCGACTGGCGTCTGCCCAACCTCGGCGAGGATCTCGACATCCGCACCGACATCCCGCTCTACCGGGTGTGGAAGAACGGCGAGATGGTCGAGGAAGTGACCGACCTCAAGAAGGTGTGGCGCGACGATCTGGTGTCGTTCGTGCTCGGCTGCTCATTCTCGTTTGAAGAAGCGCTGGTCGAGAACGGCCTCGAGCTGCGCCACCAGACCTGCAACAGCAACGTCCCGATGTACCGCACCAACATCCAGTGCCGACCGTCCGGCCCGTTCCACGGCCCCATGGTCGTCTCGATGCGCCCGTTCCGCCCGGCCGACGCGATCCGCGCCGTGCAGATCACCACGCGCTTTCCCTCGGTGCACGGCGCTCCCGTCCATCTCGGCAAGCCCGAGCTTTTGGGCATCAAGGACATCGCCAAGCCCGACTACGGCGACGCGGTGCCCGTGAAGGACGACGAGTTCCCGGTGTTCTGGGCCTGCGGCGTCACTCCGCAATCGGTCGTGGCCACGGTGAAGCCCGAGTTCTGCATCACCCACGCGCCCGGCTACATGCTGGTGACCGACCTTTTGAACGCCCACCTCGCCATCCTGTAGGAAATGACGCGGCTCGCATTCGACGGCCACGCCAAGGGCGCCGTCGAGAAAGTCTCGGTCGAGATCAGCGATCTCGTGATCGCCGGCTGGACCGGCCGCGATGTCGCGGCACTCAACCATCACATCGAGGAGCTGAAGGCGATCGGCGTGCAGCCGTCGTCGCAGGTGCCGATCTACTACCGCGCAGCGGCGCAGATGCTGACCCAGGCCGACCATATCCAGGTGCTGGGCGACGACAGCTCGGGCGAAGCCGAGCCCGTGCTGGTCGGCGCCGACGGCCGGCTCTGGGTGACGCTCGGCGCCGATCACACCGACCGCAAGGTCGAGAGCTACGGCATCGCGGTTTCCAAGCAGATGTGCGCCAAGCCGGTCGGCCGCGTCGCCTGGCGCTTCGAGGAAGTCGAGCCGCACTGGGATCGCCTCATCCTGCGCAGCTTCATCCACGAAGTAGGCGCGCGCGTGCTCTATCAGGAAGGCCCGCTCGCCAACATCCGGAGCCCGCGCGAATTGATCCTGGGCTGGCGCAACGACAAGCGCCTGCCCATGGGCGCAGTGATGTTTTGCGGCACCATGCCGGCGATCGGCGGCATCCGGTCCTCACCGCGCTTCGAGATGGAGCTCGAAGATCCGGTGCTCGGCCGCAAGCTCTCGCATGCCTACGACGTTCAGGTGCTGCCGATCGTTTCCTGAGCGGCGACGAACTCCACTACCGACGCGACCACCGACGGATCGGCCAGAAGTCTGTTGTGGCCGAGACCGCGCGTCACGATCAGCTCGGCGGTCGACAGCATGTGCGCCGCCCGCGCCGATTCCAGAACCGGCACCTGGTGGTCGTTCTGGTCGTGGATCAGCAGCACCGGCAACTCGACGCCGTCGGCGATGTGGCGGACGTCCAAATCGTCGGCGGGACGGCCGACATGATCCTCGACCGAGGCGATGAAGGCCGCCGTGCCGCGCTTCGATAGACCCATGGCGCCGGCAAAGCGCAGCAGCTCGCGGCCCAGCGCCGACGGCGCGGAGATCAAGGCCACGCGCGTGGCGCCGCCCGACTTGGCGAGCGTGAACAGCGCCATGGCGCCGCCCATCGAATGGCCGACCACCGCATGCACCGGCCCCAGTCGTTCGAGTGCGCGCTCTATCGCGGCGATGAATTTCACAGCGGTCAGCTCGTTGCCGGCCGATTCGCCGTGCGCCGGCACGTCGAGCGCCACCGCCGAGAAGCTGCGATCCAAAAGACCGCCGATCACCGCGCCGAACTGCGCGCGGTTGCCCTCGAAGCCGTGCACCAGCAGCACGACCGGCCCCTCACCCCAGCGCCGGGCCACAAGCCCGTCACCGAGATCGATGCGTTCGTCGGCCGCCGGCAGGTCGAGCCGCGGCGCCGGCCGCACATCACGGCGCGGATTCAGCATCATGCGGCGGAAGAACGGCGCCACCAGCGCGGGTGCGACATGGCTGGCGGCGGCGAGAGCGGCAATGGGCAGCGGCAGGGAGGACATTTCGTGTCTCCAGATGATTTGAGTGCATTTGCACTCATCTAGTCACCCGCTGCGCAGACCTCAACGAGCTTGTGTTCCGGTTGACGTAACTTTTGTTCATGCTTGCGGGAGAGGCCCCGGTAAACGTACGTTCATGCTGCCGGGGAGGGGCATTGCGACGATGGTCAAAGGCGCGTTCGACGGCATCACCGTGCTCGATTTCACGCAGGGCGTCGCGGGGCCGCATGCCTCGATGCTGCTGGCGCTGCACGGCGCCGACGTCATCAAGATCGAGCCGCCGGAAGGCGATTGGGGCCGCGCCCTAGGCGAGCTCAAGGGCGATCACTGCGCGCATTCGGTGGCCTTCAACCGCGGCAAGCGCAGCCTCGCGCTCGACCTCAAGTCGGCCGACGGCATCGCCGTCGTGAAAAAACTCGCGGCCAAGGCCGACGTGGTGATGGAGAGTTTTCGTCCCGGCGTGATCACGCGCCTGGGCTTCGGCTACGAGGACGTCAAGAAGGTCAACCCGAGGGTCGTCTACTGCTCTGTCTCGGGCTTCGGCCAGACCGGTCCCTATAGCAAGCGTCCGACCGTCGACGGCCTCATACAAGCCTTCAGCGGCATGATGGTGATGAACAAGATGCCCGACGGCACGCCGTGGCGTCAGGGCATGATCGCCGTCGACGTAACCACAGGCCTCTACACCTTCCAGGCGCTCAGCACGGCCATCATGCGCCAGTTCCGCTTCGGCGAGGGCTGCTTTATCGATTCGAGCCTGATGCGCTCGGCGGCGGCCTTCCAGGGCGCCAAGCTGATGGAATGGGTGTTCTCCAAGGGAGCGCCGCCAGTGCTCTACATGCCAGCCGGCAGCTACAAGTCGAAGAACGGCTACATCATGGTGTCGGCCATGCGGCCTCATCATTTCCGCCTGCTGTTCGAGCTGATCGGCCGCCAGGACATCGCCGACGATCCCGAGCTGCAGGGCCACAATGACCGCATCAAAAACGCCGCCAAGATCATCAAGGCGCTGCAGGAGACGATGCCGACCAAGACCACCGAGGAGTGGATCGCCATCCTGCAGCCCAAGGACGTGTTCTGCGAGCGCGTGAACAACTACACCGACTATCTCGAGCATCCGCACGTCAAGGACTCCGGTGCCGTCGACTGGGTCGAGCTGGAGGGCTTCGGCCGCATGCCGGTGGCCAACATCCCGGGCCTGCCACCCGCCAGCGAACACCCACCGCAGCAACACGCCCCGCATATCGGTGAGGACGGCCCCGACATCCTGCACGAACTGGGATTCAGCGCCGCCGAGATCGACGCCATGTTCGCCAAGGGCGGCGTGCGCGCACCGGCGCCGGCGGTCAAGGCGGCAGACTAGACCACCGAGAATCCGTGCGCGAAGGGATCGCGCGAATCAACGAAGATGGTGTTGATGCCGTGCTGGCGCGCCCAGCCGGAGATCGACGGCACGATGGCTGAGTGATTGCCGACGCGGGTGGCTTCCTCGACACGACCCTCGAACAGAGAGCCGATGATGCTCTCGTGCACGAATTCGTCGCCGACCTTCAGCCCTCCGCGCGCCGCGAGCTGGGCCATGCGTGCCGAAGTGCCGGTGCCGCAGGGAGAGCGGTCGAGCGCCTTGTCGCCGTAGAACACGGCGTTGCGCGCGTGGGCCTTGGAGTCGCGTGGCTTGCCCGTCCACATGACGTGGCCGATGCCCTTGATGGTCGGGTTCTCGGGATGCACGGGCTGGATCCTGTCGTTCAGGATCTTGCGGATGATCGGTGAGTAACGCAGCACATCGCCCGCCGAGATGCTTTCGAGCCCACCAAAGTTTTTCTGCGGCTCGAGGATCGCATAAAAATTTCCGCCGTAGGAAATGTCAAAGGTGAGCTCGCCCAGGCCCGGCACGTCGACCGTGACATCGCTCATCGCCAGATACGACGCGACGTTGGTGATGCGCACGCTCTCGACGAAGCGGTCGTCCTGGCGATAGCGCGCCACGACGCGGCCGGCCGGCGCGTCGAGCGCTAGCTCGCCCGGCTTCGCGGGTGCGACCAAACCGTTCTCGACGGCCATGGTCACCGCGCCGATGGTGCCGTGGCCGCACATCGGCAAGCAGCCGCTGGTCTCGATGAACAGGATGCCGATGTCGCAGTCGGGTCGCGTCGGCGGATAGAGGATCGAGCCCGACATGACGTCGTGGCCGCGCGGCTCGAACATCAGCGCCTTGCGGATCCAGTCGTGGTTGGCCAGGAAATCCTGGCGGCGCTCGCTCATGCTTGCGCCCTTGAGCAGCGGCCCACCGCCCGTCACCAGCCGTACGGGATTGCCACAGGTATGGCCGTCGAGGCAGGTGAAGGTATGAACCGACACTAGGCGGCGAGGGCTTGCGAAAGATCGGCACGGCCCGCGACGAAGCGCTCGATGTCGCGCGCGCTTCGCAGGCGGATCACCGTTCGGCTGAAGAAGGCGCGGGTAAAAGTCTCGCGGTTGCCGGTGCCCCAGAGGTCCTCGCGCGTGGCGATGCGGCGGATCGTGCGGGTGAGCAGGCGCCACATCACCAGCGGCAGCGGCAGATCGAGCCAGACCAGCGTATCAGCACGCTGCCAGACGATGTCGCGCACCTGGCCATAGATGCCGACGGCGACCCAGCCGCCGTCGCGCGTCTCGCAGTCAACGCGGTGGCAGAAGAGGTCGAGCGGCGCCGGCTGCCACTCGGGGCCCCAGAACAGCGCGTCGAGTTCGACCAGATGCAGGCCGCGCTCGGCCGCGAGCCGCTCGGCCAGCCAGCTCTTGCCCGATCCCGTGGTTCCAAAGACGACGATGCGACGCATGATGGCGCCGACTGTAGCGCCAAAGAGGCGGCCAGCGTAGGGTATGCCACGCCCTTCCTGCTGGGTGGGCCGCTGTTCAAGTTGATGGCGCCGCTGATCTACAACGAGTTCACCCAGAAATCGAACTGGCCATTCGGCGGTGCGATCGACTTCGTGCTGATGACGGTGACGCTCCTGCTGACAATGGCCGCCAACCTCATCATCCAGCGCCGAGGCGCCCGCTAAAATGCATATCGGACTGATCGGCGGCATCGGACCGGCCGCCACCGACTTCTACTATCGCGGCCTCGTCGACCGTCACGCCGCTTCGGGCATTCCACTTGAGTGCACCATCGTCCATGCCGACGTGCGCGAGATGTCCAAAAATCTGACCGGCGGCAATCCCGGCCGGCAGGCCGTGATCTTCGCCGGCCTGATCGGGCGCCTGAAAGCCGCCGGAGCACGGGCAGCCGCCGTCACCTCGATGGGCGGGCATTTCTGCATCAACGAGCTGCTGGCGATCTCGCCGCTGCCGCTGGTCCACGGCGTCCACGCCGTCGATGCGGCAATCAAGAAGGCCGGCCTCGCGAAGATCGGTGTTCTCGGTACGCGACTGGTCATGCAGACCAGGCTCTACGGCGGCGTGTCCTCGGCCGAGCTCCTGGCGCCCGACGGCGACATGTTCGATCAGGTGGGCGGCGCCTATATGGCCATGGCGCAGATCGGCCGCGTCACCCCGGAGCAACGCGACGTGTTCTTCAAGGCGGGCGAGCGGCTGATGCAGCGCGGCGCCCAGGCGATCATGCTGGGCGGCACCGACCTCTTTCTCGCCTTCCAGGGCGGCAAGCCGCCCTTCCCGCTGGTCGACTGCGCCGATATCCATGTCAACGCGATCTATCGCACCTCGTCAGAGCGCTGAGCGGGTCGTTTCGCGACCTTGATTAACCGTCCGGATCGGTGCAGTCAGGGTCACGGATTCGACACACGGGTCCGACAAGGTGCCTGTTCGGCGACGAACACCGCCCAGCAGGAAAGTTCACCCCTTTGAGCCAAAGCCAAGACGCTGTGAGCCCGGCCGTTCCCGCGCGGGATGCCCATGCCTGGCCGCAGCTTCTTGCACGCTACCGGCAGCCCAGCACCGGCCGCAGCATCGTCGAAATCGCCATCACGGTCGTGCCGCTGGCAGCCCTTTGGGCACTGGCCTGGGCGACGCTCGACATCGGCTATTGGCTGGCCCTGCCGCTGGCCATCGCGGCCGGCTGTTTTCTGGTGCGGCTCTTCGCCATCCAGCATGACTGCAGCCACGGTGCGTTCTTCCGCCATCGGCAGGCCAACGACTGGATCGGCCGCGTGCTGAGCGTTATGACGCTGACGCCTTACGGCGTCTGGCGCCGCACCCATGCCACGCACCACGCCAGCACCGGCAATCTCGACCGCCGCGGCCTGGGCGATGTCGACACGCTCACCGTCGATGAATATCGCGCGCGCTCGATGTGGGGCCGCCTGCGCTATCGCCTGTACCGCCATCCGCTGGTCATGTTCGGCGTCGGTCCGGCCTATCTGTTCTTCCTGCAGCATCGCCTGCCCGTCGGCCTGATGCGCGGCGGCTGGCGGCCATGGATCAGCACGCAGGGAACCAACCTGTCGATCGCCCTGATCGCCGCCCTGCTGATCTGGCTGATCGGCATCAAGGCATTCCTGCTCGTGCATCTGCCGATCATGCTTCTGGCGGCCTCGATCGGCGTCTGGCTGTTCTACGTGCAGCACCAGTTCGAGAACACGAGCTGGGCGGACGACGAGGACTGGAACCTGCATGCCGCCGCCCTGCACGGCAGCTCGCACTACGACCTGCCGGCCTTCCTGCGCTGGTTCACCGCCAATATCGGTGTGCACCACGTCCATCACCTGTGCAGCCTGATCCCGTACTACCGCCTGCCGCGCGTGCTGGACGACCATCCGGAATTGCGCTCGGTCGGGCGGGTGACGCTGCTCGAGAGCTTTCGTTGCGTGCGACTCACTTTGTGGGACGAACGGCAGCGCCGGCTGGTGTCGTTCCGCGACGCCCGTCAGTCTTCCAGCCCGTCCATGTTGGCGTAGAGCCGGCGCAACGTCGCCTTCAGCACATCAACGTCGCGTTCCTCGAAACCCTGAAGCGCCACTTGCTCGTAGCGCTCGGCAATCGGCACGATGCGGCCGGTGAGCCGCCGGCCGGCTGCTGTGACGTGCAGCGTGACGGCGCGGGCATCGTCGGCCGCGCGGCGGCGAGCAACGAGGCCCTTCTTTTCCATGCCGTCGACCAGACGAGTGAGCGTGGAAGCCTCGATCGACGTTGTGTCGGCCAGATCGCCCATGCGCCGTCCGTCCTGTGCACGCAATGCCGCCAGCACGCGCCACATCTGCAGCGTGGCGCCGAGCGGCCGCACTTCCTTGCCGAAGGCGTCGGCGATTCGCGCGCCGGCGCGGTTCAGGAGATACGGCAGGTAGTTCTCGAGTGGGCCCAAGATTACCGAGAGAAACGCGGCGCGATCTCGCGCATGAAGCGTTCCATCTGCTCCTTTACCATCGCATGCGGCTTCTGGCCGTAGTTGAAATAGAGGATGACCTCGGCGATGCCGGAGGCCTCGACCTTCTTCAAGCTGTCGACGATATGCTGCGGACTGCCGCACAGGATCGACTTGTCGGTGAGCTTCTCCGGCCGCATGTCGCGCAGGATGTTCACGATGTCGACGAAGTACTTGTAGGTCGGCGGCACCTTCTCGCCCGATGCCGAGGGAAAGGCCGCGATCAGCGCATCCTGGAAATAGCGGACCAGCGCTTCCTTGCCGTACTGCTCCTCTTCCGGAGTCGAGGCGATATGGATGAAGTACGAGCACATGGCGCGACGCATCGGCCGCTTGAACTCCGCTTCGCAGGTCTCGCGATAGACGCGAACGGCGTCGCCCAGAGAGCCATAGACCATGGCGGCGGCGAAGGGCGCGTAGATCACGTTCCAGTCGTTACGGGCCGCCAGCTCCATCGACGGCTTGGAGAAGCAGGCCACGTAGGGCCGGAGCGGCTTCTGCGCCGGCCTGGGCCGGATCTCGACATTGTCGAACTGATAAAATTTGCCCTTGTGCGACCACTTGCCGGTTTCGGTCCAGGCGCGCCACACGATCTCCAAGCCTTCGGCGAAGAGCTCGGACGAATCCTCGAACGAGGCGCCGAACGGCTCGTATTCCTTGCGGTCGTAGCCGCGGCCGGCGGCGAAGTCGACGCGGCCGCCGGACAGCAAATCGAGCGTCGCCCATTCTTCCGCCACATGCAGCGGGTGATGAACGGGCAGAAGCGTCACGGCCGGCGCCAGCCGCAGTTTCGTCGTGGCGCCGGCGAGCTGTGCCAAGATGGCGAGCGGCGAGGCATTGACGCCCAGCAGATTGAAATGGTGCTCGCCGATCCAGGCCGAGTTCAGCCCGACCTTCTCCGCCCAGATCGCCTCGGCGTAGATGTCCTTGATGAAGTCCTCCGCGGTGCGCGGATTGTTCGGGTAGCGGTTGTCGCTGAGCGTGAAGTAACCGAAATCCATGACGAGTCTCCCGGGACACTGCTTTTTTGAAACGTTCATTGCAAATAAAATTATTGTAAATGCAAATAACATGCTCGTGGCTTGTGATCTGGTCAGCCCGGACGTACGTGAACCCCCAACAAGAACCGCCGGAGGGAGACGACCATGAAGCGTCTATTGGCAATCGCCGCCCTGATCGCACTACCCCTGCCGGCCTTGGCCCAGGCTCCCGCGGCACTGATCGAAAAGGGCAAGGCGCTGTTCAGCGACACCGGCCTGTCGGCCAGCGGCCAGTATTCCTGCGCCAGCTGCCATCCCATGAACGGCCACACCGACAACAAGACCTATGTCGGCATCGATGCAGTGCCCGACGGCACCCCGGCCGGGCGCAGCACGCCGACCCTGTGGGGTTCGGGCAGTCGTCAGGCGCTGTGGTCGTGGGCCGGCACCATTCCGGCGATCGAGACCAATATCAGGGGCATCATCGTCAACCGCATGAAGGGCGCGGAGCCGTCGAAGGAGACGCTCGACGCACTGGCGGCGTATGTGAAGTCGCTGCCCAATCCGGCCGGGCCGTTCCTCAACAACGACGGCATGCTGCGCGACACGGCACCAGCCGATGTGAAGCGCGGCTTCGCCGTGTTCTCCGGCAGGGTCGGTTGCATGACCTGCCATCTGCCCGCGTCCTACGACAAGAAGGACGTCGAGGATGTCGGCAGCGGCGGGCCATTCAAGGTGCCGTCATTGCGCTCAGTGTCGAAGACCGCGCCCTACTTCCACGACGGCCGCTTCAAGACCCTGGAGGAGACGGCGACCTTCATGTTCGAGTTCTACGTCAAGAAGACCAACTCGGCCGACAAGCTCTCCGACGCCGAGAAGCGCGACCTCGTGGCCTTCCTGCGCGCGCTCTAGCTGCCGGCGGGCTTCAACTCGGCGAGCGGCATCAGCCAGTCGCGGAAGGCCTTGATCTTGCGCCGCCGGATCGAATCGGGCGGATAGACGAGATAGTAGGCAAGCTCGGTCGCCATCTTGAAGTCGAACGGCACCACCAGACGCCCAGCCTTGAGGTCGGGCGCCACCAGCGCCAACCGGCCGAGCGCCACGCCCAGCCCGTCCATCGCCGCCTGGTAGGCGGCCAGCGCGAAATCGAACGAGACGCCGCGCGAGGAGTCGATTCCCTTCACGCCGGCCGCCGTCAGCCAGATCTGCCAGTCGTCGGGGAAGCTGCCGATATGCAGCAGCGTGAAGCGCTTGAGGTCGGCCGGCTTCTTGAGCGCGGTCGGCCCCTTCACGAGCGACGGTGCGCAGACCGGCATGATGTCCTCGGCGACCAGACGCTCGGCGGTCAGCCCCGGCCATTGGCCGCGGCCGTAGCGGATGCCGATATCGACATCCTCGCGCGAGAAATCGGTCAGGCCGGTGCCGGTGGCGATGCGCACGTCGATCTCGGTGTTGGCGCGCTGGAAGCTGCCGAGCCGCGGCACCAGCCATTTCATGGCGAAGGACGCCGTGGTCGTGACCGTGAGATGGCCGCCGCGGTCCTTCTGCAGCAGCTTCTCGGTCGCCTCGTTCAGCTGGTCGAAGGCGCCGCGCACCGATGGCAGGTAGGCCTGGCCCGATTCGGAGAGTAGCAGCGAGCGGTTCCGTCGCACGAACAATTTTAATCCGAGGCGCTGTTCCAGCCCACGCACCTGATGACTGATGGCGGCCTGGGTGACGCTCAATTCTTCGGCGGCATCGGTGAAGCTCATATGGCGGGCGGCGGCTTCGAAGGCGCGCAACCCGTTGAGCGGCGGCAGGGATCGCTTCATCGCTCTCTCTTCACATGAGTTATTCTTATCAAAACAGGATAAACGGTCATTTGTAAAGGGGGGCTCCGGGGCGCAAATCCCCTTCAACAGAGACCAACACTCTTCAGGAGAAGTCCGATGGCCGACATCTCGCTCCACTACAGCTCCCAGGCGCCGCTGGCCGGCACCTTCACCGCCTTCAACCAGATCTTCTCGGCTTGGCGTCGCCGCGCCCGCGAGCGCCGCGAGCTCGCCAGCCTCGATTACCGCACCGTGCGCGATCTCGCCCTCAACCACAGCGACATCCAGTTCGAGGCCAACAAGCCCTTCTAGCGCGCCTAGATCGAAATCCGGAGCGGCTCACTCTTACCCTGGCGAGCCCCATATCTCCGGTCCTGGCCGGCGGTCGACTACAGCCTCCCTGTCGACTGCCGGCTTTTTCTTTTTCGCCCTGGAATTGCCGGCGACCGCCGGATAGAGCGGTGTCGCCTGCAGTGCTTTGTTGGGCGCATGACCCAACTCACCCTCAAACAGACCTTCGCCCGGATCTTCCCGCTATGGCGCCGCCGCTGGCGCGAGCGCCGCGAACTCGCTGGCCTGGACGGCGACACCCTGCGTGACCTCGCCCTGAATTCAGGCCAGGTGCAGTTCGAGGCCGGCAAGCCGTTCTGGCGTGCCTGAACCGCGAGCCGGCGCGGCTTTTTCTGCATCGCCTTCGTTCTTTGCCTCGCTGCCCGCCTCTGCTAGGCCGGGGGCATGGCTCTTTCCGAAGAACAACTCCATGTGCTGGCCCGCGACGCCACGCAGCGCGCCGCCGCCGGCGACTTCGCCGGCGCCGAACCGCTGTTTGCCGAGATCGCCGAGGCTCGGCCCAATGCCGGCCCGGCACTACATCTGCTGGGCCAGGTGCGGCTGAAGCTGGGCCGCTACGCCGATGCGCGCGAACCGCTGGAGCGTGCCGCGAAATTCCTGCCACGCGAGGCGGCGGCCCACGTCAATCTTGCCGGCTGTCTCGGCCAGCTCGGTGAGCACGCCGGCGCCCTGGCGGCGCTGGAGCGCGCCGAGCGCCTGAAGCCGAGCGACGCCGGCATCGCCTACAACAAGGGCCACGCCCTCGAAGGCCTCGGCCGCGCGAGCGACGCCGAACGAGCATATGACGAAGCGCTGCAGCGCGATCACCGGCTGTTCCCGGCCCTCGCCGCCCGCGCCGAGCTGCTGGCGATGCGCGGCGACTGGACGGCGGCATTGGGCGATCTCGACACGGCGCTGACGGCGCACCCCGACGATGCCCGCCTGCGCGCGCGCCGCGCCAGCCTGTTGCTGCAACAGGGCGACTGGCTGCGCGGCCTCACCGAGTACGAGGCCCGGCTGGATATTCCCGATACGGCGCGATGGCGGCCCAACCTGCCGCGCTGGACCGGCGAGCCGCTCGGCATCGGCCATCTGCTGCTCTATCCCGAGCAGGCCGATATCGGCGACCCCGTGGCGTTGCGCGATACCCTGCTGCTGATGCGTGCCGCCAACCTGCTCAACGCCAAGGAAGCCAACGTCGCCATCCAATGCGCCGCCAGTTTCGATCTGCTGGTCGGCACCACCGCATCGGGCGGCTTCGACCGCTCTCGCGTGGTGTGGCGCGACGACATCGGCGGCTTCGCCGCCGCCGTCGCCTTGCGCAGCCTGCCGCACCTGCTGGGCTGGACGCTCGATTCGGTGCCGCCGCCGGTCCTGATCCCGACCTTCGCCTACGAAGCGGGGGGCGGCGAGGATCCGCGTCCGCCGCGCCGCGGCTTGCGCCGCGTGCCGCGCGCCCACATCGATTTCGAACCGGGCCAGACCAATCCATCCAACCCGCGCCTGCGCATCGGCTGGCTGTGCGGCAACGGCGATCATCTGACATCGATCGCATCGACCTTCGCCGCCTGGCTCGAGCGGCCCGATACCCTGGCGGCGCTCGGCACGGCCGACGGCTCGGGCATGAAGGCGCTGGCGCAGAATCTCTATCGCTGCGACGTCGTGGTCGGCGACGACACCTGGCCGACGCATCTCGCCGCCCTGCTCGGCGTGCCGGTGCTGATGATGCTGCCGCGCCGCGCCGACTGGCTGTGGGGACTGCGCGGCGGCGCCACGCCGTGGTACCCGACGATGGAATTGCTGCGCGAAGACGAGGCGGGCTGGACCAACGCGACGGCGCGGCTGCGCAAGCTGCTCGAGCAGGCGGCGGCGGTCGAGGGCTGGCGCGACGCGCCGGTCACGCGCTGGGAGCCGGGCCAACCATAGGAAGCCGAACATGGGCAAGACACTCTTCGACAAGATCTGGGACGGCCACGTCATCACCGATCTCGGCAACGGCTTCGTACTGCTGCATATCGACCGCACGCTGCTGCACGACATGTCGGGCGGCAAGGCGCTGAAGGAGGCCATCGAAAAGGGCTATGCGCCGGCCCAGCCGCGGCTGATCTACGGCACGCCCGATCACACCATGTCGACCCAGCCGGGCCGCACCGACAAGACCTTCCCGCCTGGCGAGCCGCTGATCAAATCGATGCGCGAGACGACCCGCGCGTACGGCATCAAGCTCTTCGATCTCGGCCAGGACGGACAGGGCATCGTGCACGTGATGGGTCCCGAGCAAGGGCTGACACTGCCCGGCACCACGCTCGTCTGCGGCGACAGCCATACGTCGACGCATGGCGGCATGGGCGCGCTCGCCTTCGGCATCGGCGCATCGGAGCTCGTGCATACGCTGGCGACGCAGACCATGGTGCAGAGAAAGCCGAAGGTCTTTCGCGCCAGCTTCGAGGGCAAGCTGGAGCCGGGCGTCACGGCCAAGGACATGATCCTGCATCTGATCGGCGAGGTCGGCACAGCGGCCGGCACCGGTTACGCCGTCGAGTATGCGGGTTCGGCGGTGCGCGCCCTGCCGCTCGAGGCGCGGCTCACGCTCTGCAACCTGACCATCGAGATGGGCGCGCGCACCGGCATGGTGGCGCCCGACGACACGACCTACCAATACCTCGACGGCCGCGACTACGCGCCCAAGGGCTCGATGTGGGACCGCGCCGTCGCCCATTGGCGCACGCTGCCCAGCGACCCCGAGGCCGAGTTCGACCGCGAGCACGCGATCGACATGAAGAACGTGGCGCCGCAGATCACCTGGGGCACCAGCCCCGAGCATGTCATCGCCGTCGATCGCGCCATTCCCGACCCTTCGACCGGGCCCGAAGAGAAGCGCGCGGCCTGGGAAGCGGCGCTGAAATATCAGGGCCTGGAAGGCGGCAAGCCGATCGAGGGCACACAGGTCGACTGGGTGTTCATCGGCTCCTGCACCAACAGCCGCATCTCCGACCTGCGCGCCGCCGCCGCCATCACCAAGGGGCGGCACAAAGCCGATCACGTGACGGCCTGGGTCGTGCCGGGCTCGGAACGTATCAAGCGCCAGGCCGAGTCCGAGGGGCTCGACAAGGTCTTCCTCGAAGCGGGCTTCGAATGGCGCGAGCCTGGCTGCTCGATGTGCCTCGCCTCCAACGGCGAGCGCGTGCCGCCGGGCAAGAGGAGCGTGTCGACCTCCAACCGCAACTTCGTCGGCCGCCAGGGCCCCGGCGCGCGCACCCATCTCGCCAGCCCGGCGATGGCCGCAGCCGCGGCGATCAAGGGCGCCATCGCCGATGTCCGGAAAATCTAGGGCCGCAAGATCTAGGAGCACGCCATGGACAAGTTCACCAAGGTCACGGGCGTGGCGGTGCCGCTGATGCGCCAGAACGTCGATACCGACCTGATTATCAGGATCGAGCGGCTGGTCGACAATGTCGGCCGCGAGGGACTGGGTCCCTTCTGCTTCGAGCAGATCCGCTTCAAGCCCGACGGCAGCGAGAACGCCGATTGCGTGTTCAACCAGGAACCCTATCGCGGCGCACCGATCATCCTGGCGCGGGAGAATTTCGGCTGCGGCTCGAGCCGCGAGGGTGCGGTGTGGGCGCTGAAGGGCATGGGCATCAAGGCGGTGATCGCGCCCTATTACGGCGACATCTTCAACAGCAACTGCTTCCAGAACGGCATCCTGCCGGTGCCGCTGCCGATCGAGGAGGTCGAGCGGCTGGCCGACGAGATGACGGCCTCGCCGGGCAACGCCCGCATCACCATCGATCTCGAGAACTGCCAGGTGATCTCGCCGACCGGCCGCGCCATCCCCTTCAAGGTCGATGCCCGCCGCCAGCACGCCCTGCTGGCTGGCCTCGACGACATCGCCCAGACCATGAGCCACAAGGACGAGATCGCGGCCTGGCAGACGAGCGACAAGAACGCCCGTCCGTGGATCTGGCTGTAGCTTGACGCCGCTTCACGCCGCGGCGGCGCTGCTGATCGCGGCGATGTGGGGGCTGAACTTCACCGCCATCCGCTTCGGGCTCGACGAGTTTACGCCGTTCGGCTTCGCCACCTGGCGCTTCGTGCTGAGCGCGCTGCCGGTGCTGTTCGTGCCACGGCCGACGATCTCGTGGGGCCTGCTGGCCGGCATCGGCGGCTTCATGTTCGCCGGCCAGTTCATCTTTTTGTTCTTCGCCATGCAGGCGGGCCTGCCGCCCGGCCTGACCTCCGTGCTGGTGCAGCTGCAGGGCCCGCTCACCGCCGTGCTCGCCGCCCTCTTCCTGCGCGAGCATGCCACGCGCGGCCAGTGGCTGGGCCTTGCCGTCGCCCTGGTCGGCATCGTCATCATCGCGCGCACCGTCGAGGGACCGGCCAGCCTGCTGGCGATTGGCCTGGCACTTCTGTCGGCGCTCACCTGGGCCACCGGCAATCTCTTCTTCCGGCACGCCCGCGGCGTCTCGCTCTTCGCGCTGACGGTATGGGCGAGCCTGCTGCCACCGCTCCCGCTGGCGCTGGTCGGCTTCGCCCTCGACGGCGTCGGCCCGACGCTGGCACCGCTGCTCGCACCGACCTGGCGCGGCACGCTGGTGCTGCTCTACACGGTCGTACCGGTGATGTGGCTGGGCTACTTCCTCTGGGGAACGCTTTTGCGCACCTATCCCGCCGCCAAGGTCGGACCGGTGTCGCTGCTCGTGCCGTGTTTCGCGCTCGGCTTCGCGGCGTGGCTGGTCGGCGAGCCGATCGGCGGCTGGCGGTTGGTCGGTGTCGTCGTGGTGCTAGGGGGCGTGGCCGTGTCGACTTTCGCCGCCGGCCGGCAGAGTCGCGTCTAGCGACTGCTGCCGTTTAGAAGGGCCCCGTCCTGTCCAGCGCGGTTTGGGGACGGCGGTGGACCGGGCATCGGAAATTGGGGTTTGGGGAAGGGGTTCCGACGACCGTTGGGCGGGGTAACTCATGATTCGCCGATCTGCGAAAGCAATTGGAGACTGCCAGAAATAACGAGGGATTTAACAACTTATAGGCGAATTTTATTGAGATATACCTAATGTGGTAGTGTCTCAAAGAGATACTGATCGCGCGCCTGCAATCGGTCGCGTGCGTCGTGCGCGAAGCCACAAGGCGCTGTGGCGGTGCTGCGTCGAAATTGCAAAATAGAAAACGCGAAAACGGGGCCTGCGCCCCCGTCTTCGTCCCCTCGTCCGATCTCGTGAGAAGCAAAATACGAGTGCTGCTCCACAGGGTCAATCGATCGCAGCCCCTCCTATACCGTTGAAACGTTTTTCTCAACTCGCCTTCTCGAGTCCACACCATTCGGCGATGAACAGCGCCGTGGCCTGCGTGATCCTGCGAATCGATTCGAGGTTCACGCGCTCGTCGAAGCCGTGGATGTCGTCGGACTGCGGCCCATACACGAGCGCCGGAATGCCGGCATAGAGGCCGAAGAAGCGATTGTCCGCCGTGCCGGTCGACGTCTTGTCCTCGAGCGCGGTGCCGAACACCGTCTTGTGCGCCTCGGCGAGCACGACGCGCACCGCCTCGTGCCCCTGCAGCACGAACGGCTCGGCCTGAAAGCCCTCCCAGGTCACGGTCGGCGGATTGTTGCCGAGGAACGGATCGTTGGCCGCCGCGCGGCGCACCAGGTCCTCGATCTCCTGCCGGCACTCCTTCAAATTCTGCGACGGCAGCACGCCCACGCGCATGTCGAAGGTGCACCACGACGGCACCGAGCTCGCCCAGTCGCCGCCGGCGATCTTGCCGACGTTGAAATTCACCGGGTGATGGTGATCGCAGAAATGCGCGTCGTGCGCCTTCTTCTCGTTCCACTTCTTCTCGAGCTCGCGCAGCTGCTGGATCAAGCGGAACGCCGACTCGATCGCATTCGATCCGGCATCGGCCTTGTAGACATGCACGGGATGGCCGGTGACCTTGACCTGGAACCACATGACGCCGACCTGCGCCACCGTGAGCACGCCCGACGACGGCTCGGGAATGAGGGCGGCATCGGCGCGATAGCCGCGCTGCAGGCAGGCCAGCGCGCCGTTGCCCGTGCACTCCTCCTCGACCACCGACTGCTGATAGACATCCGCCGCCGGCCGCCAGCCCAGCGCACGCAACGCCCGCAGCGCAAAGACATTGAGGATCAGCCCGGCCTTCATGTCGCCGGCGCCGCGGCCGTACATCCAGCCGTCCTTGATCGCCGGATCGAAGGGATTGCGCGCCCACATCTCGTGCGGCCCTTCCGGCACCACGTCGATATGGCCGTTCAAAATCAGCGTGCGGCCCTTGGGACTGGAAGGCCGCCACGCGCCGACCACGTTCCAAGCATCGTCATAGTCCTGCGAGTGCGGCGAGTAGCCCGGCAGGTGCTTGAGGTCGTCGATCTTGATCTGCCAGCGGTCGACGCCCAGCCCGTCCTCCTTGAACAGGCGGGCCATCATGTCCTGCGCCGGCGCCTCGCGAAAACGCGTCGACGGGATTTTAACCAGATCGGCCAGCACCGCCGTCTGGTCGTCAAACTGGCGGTCGACCTCGCTCATGATTTTGGTCTTGATGGCGGCGTCGAGCATGGGGATTCCTGTTGAAACGATTGGCCCCGACATTGGCCGACGCGAATTGACTCGTCAAAGCGCCGAAGGGCTTCTATTTCACGGCCCGATGCAGGTTCTACGCACCCTGGAGGCACTGGAACGCGCGGGCCTTTTATCGCCCGATCCGCGGCTGGAGGCGGCTGCCGAATCGATGGCCGTCGCGATAACGCCCGAGATGCTGGCGCTGATCGACCGCAGCGACCCGGTGCACGACCCGATCGCGCGGCAGTTCGTGCCCTCGGTCCACGAGACCGAGATCGCACCGCACGAAATCGCCGACCCGATCGGCGACGAGGCGCGCTCGCCGATAAAGGGTATCGTGCACCGCTATCCCGACCGCGTGCTTTTGAAGCCGCTGCATGTCTGCCCGGTCTATTGCCGCTTCTGCTTTCGCCGCGAAAAAGTGGGACCAGGTGGCGAGGCGCTGACGGCGGCCGAAACAGACGCGGCGCTGGCCTACATCCGCGCCCACCCCGAAATCTGGGAAGTGATTCTGACCGGCGGCGATCCGCTGATGATGGCGCCGCGGCGCCTCGCTGAGCTGGTCGCCGCCCTCGACGCCATCCCGCACGTCGCGGTGATCCGCGTGCACAGCCGCGTGCCCGTGGTCGATCCCGGGCGCATCACGCCGGAGCTGGTGGCGGCGCTGAAACCCGCACGCGCTGCGGCGTGGCTTGCCGTGCATTGCAATCACGCCCGCGAGCTCACATCGGAGGCGCGCGCAGCGCTGGCGCGTCTCGCGGATGCCGGATTGCCGCTGATGGGCCAGACCGTGCTGCTGGCCGGCGTGAACGACGATGTCGAGACTCTGGAGGCGCTGATGCGTGCCCTCGTCGTGGCCCGCGTAAAACCCTACTACCTGCACCATCCCGATCTGGTGCGCGGCACCGGCCATTTTCGCGTCTCTATCGCGCGCGGCCAGGCGCTGATGAAGGCGCTGCGCGGCCGGCTCTCCGGACTCGCCCAGCCGACCTACGTGCTCGACGTGCCGGGCGGCCACGGCAAGGTGCTGATCGGGCCGGGGTATCTCGGCGACGATCCGGAGGCGCTCACGGTCGAGGATGCGTTTGGTGGGACGCATCGCTATCCGGGCTAATGCCCAGCAAACCAGTCTCGACCTCGGTGGGTGAACGAGAAAGCCGACAAGAAAGCGGGGCGCCTCGGCGCCCCGCTTCCCATGTCGAACAGGTTGTTCAGCCGCTGGTCTCAGTTCTTCTCCCAGTGGCCGTTTTCGCGCTTCCAGTTGTTGCGGCCGTTGTCCTGGTACTGGATCCAGCGGTCCGGGACGTAGCGCGAGTTGGGCTCCGTCGCGATGTAGGTGCCGGGCGCCCAGACATGCTGGGTGCTTTCATAGTTCCAGTAGCCTGGCCGCCAGGTCTGGTTCGGCGGCGCCACCGGCACGACTTCGACGCGAATCGGCGGCGGCTCGCCGATATAGACACCGATCTGGGCTGCCGCCGGGGAAAAGACCGCCGGGACGACGAGCACCGACGTGGACAGCGCAGTGGCAGCAAGAAGAGTGAAGAGAGAACGTTTCAGCATGATCTGCCTCCTGAACGCGCAAACAAATCGTCCACGCTTACAGACCGAACGTCGCGGGCAGCCCAATCGTTGCCCTTTCAATTAACTGCATGCGAACACAATTGATCGTCCGCTACCCGTCGAGCAGACGATCGAACTCCCGCTTGGAAACGCCATAGCACTCGCAGGCGCGCCGCTTCAGCCCTGGGCGATCGATAATGGTGACGACTCCACGGCGATATCCGCCGCCTGCTGCGGCCCGACGGCACGCTGATGGACATCGCCGAGTTCGATTCAGACATGGCGGCGGCGGTGGCCTCGGTCGTCGTGCGCAAGACCACCGGCGGGCGCCGCGTGCGCCTGCGCAGCAAGCCGCCGGCGCTGGCCCTGCTCGGCCGGCACCTCAGGCTGTGGCGCACGCGCGCCGAGCATCCGCTCGCGGGACTGGCCGAAGACATCGCGGAGATACGGAAGAGGGTGATGTGATGACGAGGCGTCTGTCCCACCTAGTTGTCATCCCGGAACGACGGGCGACGCCCAGCTAAACCCTTGCCGGCTTTGCCCGACGCGCGGCGGCGGAATCGGCGGGCATCAGCTCCTCGATCATCCAGTCCTCGAAGGCGCGGATCTTGGGGCGGCTGGCCGAGGCCGGCGGGCAGACGAACCACCAGGCCTTGCCTGAGTCGACGATCTGCGGGAAGGGCTGGAACAGCCGCTTGCCGTCGGCCAGCTCCTCGCGGAAGAGCTGCGGCGGGCCGACGGCGACGCCGGCGCCCTCCATCGCCGCCTCGACGGCGATCATGGTCGAGTCGAAGGTGAGCACGCGCTTGGGCTTGAAGTCGCCCATGCCGACGCCGCGCAGCCACACCGACCATTCGGGATCGTTGGTCATGTCGATCAGCGGCACCTTGCGCAGGTCGTCATGGGTCTTGAGCTTGTCGCGGTAGCGCCGCCCGCACAGCGGCGTCAGCACGTCGTTGAACAGGCGCGTGGCGTGCAGCTCGGGCTCGGGCTGCACGGCGAAGCGAATGGCGCAGTCGAAATCGTCGCGCGCGAAGTCGACCTTGCGCTGCTGCGTGGTCATGCGCACCTCGATCTCGGGATGCTTGCTCTGGAAGCGGTGCATGCGCGGCACCAACCAGCCCAGCGCGAAGGTCGTGACCAGGCTGACATTGAGCGTGCCGGCGTTGCTCTTGCGCCCGACGCGCTCCATCGCCTGGGTCATGCGGTCGAAGGCCTCGCGCAGGTCGGGCAGCAGCGCCTGGCCCTCGCCGGTGATTTCCAGACCGCGCGGCCGGCGCACGAACAAGGCGACGCCGAGACGCTCTTCCAGCGCCTTCACCTGGTGGCTGACGGCGGCCTGCGTGACGTGCAGCTCGTCGGCGGCGTGGGTGAAGCTGGCGTGACGGGCGGCGGCCTCGAAGGCGCGCAGGGCGTTCAGCGGCAGTTGAGAGCGGCTCATTTAAGGCACCCGTTCATATTAATTCTAAGGCACGCCCGAGGAATCGTAGTTTGCGAAGCAGGCCAATATACAACAAATTAGCCCCAGAAACGAGGCGCAACAGACCCCTTCCGGTCAGCCCGCCTCTAACGGAGCTAAGTCATGTCGATCGCCACTAATCGGGCCCTCACGGACACCCACGCCCCCCTGTTCTCCTTTGGCCGGTTTGCCGCGCTCATCGCCGGGGCCGTCGTGGTTGGTGTCGAGGCCGTCATGACCCGCGCCGAGCTCTTGCGTTCGCGCCGCCAGCTTGCCGAGCTCGATGACCGCCTGCTGCGCGACATCGGCCTCGACCGCGGCGCCGCCCGCTACGAGGCGACCAAGGGTTTCTGGGCTTAAAGCCGCCCCCCGATCCGGGGGACCCCACCGCCGGAATTGCCGGCGGCCCCCGGATAGAGCAGGTTGGGTCATGGTGCTTTTATGGCGCCATGACCCAACATTCCCTTTCGCTCCCCGCCTTGGCACTCGCCACCTCGACCTTCCCGGATCCGGACACCTGCTGGCACGCCGTCCAGCGGTGCGATCGTGCGTTCAACGGCCGCTTCTGGTTCTCGGTCAGGACGACCGGCGTCTATTGCCTGCCGTCCTGCGCCGCACGGCCGCCGCTGCGCAAGAACGTCGGCTTCCACGCCTCGCCGCAGGCGGCGGAGGTGGCGGGTTTCCGCGCCTGCAAGCGCTGCAAGCCGCTCGATTGGCAGGCCGAGCTTGGCCTCAGCAAGCCGGTGGCGCAGGCCTGCGCGCTGTTCGATGCCGACGACTCCGATACGCCGCCATCGCTCGCCTCGGTGGCGCGCCGCGTTGGCCTCTCGGCCAATGCGCTCAGCAAGCGCTTCATGACCGAGCTTGGCGTCAATCCGCGCGACTGGCTGGTGGCCAAGAAGCGCGAGCGCTTCCGCAAGGCGCTGCGCGACGGCGAATCAGTGTCGGGCGCGCTCTATGGCGCGGGCTACGGCTCGCCCAGCCGCGTCTACGAGAACAGCGACAAGGCGCTGGGCATGACGCCCGCGACCTACGCCAAGGGTGGCGCCGGGGCCGAGATCGACTACACCACGGCGGAGTGCGACTACGGCCGCGTGCTGGTGGCGGCGACACACAAGGGCATCGCCGCGGTCTTCCTGGGCAACAGCGACCGCGCGCTCGAGCAGGCGTTGAAGCGCGATTTCCCAGCGGCGAAGATTTCGCGCGACGACAGGGGCCTGGGCGTCCGCGTGCGCTCGGTGCTGGCCCGGCTCTACGGCAGGAAGCCGACGGGGCTCGACGCGCCGGATGCGCCGCTCGACATCGTCGGCACCGCCTTCCAGTGGAAGGTGTGGAAGGCACTGACCGAGATCCCGGCCGGCCAGACACGTACATATGGTGAGATCGCCCGCCGCATCGGCAGTCCCGGCTCGGCCCGTGCGGTCGGCCGCGCCTGCGCCACCAACCAGGCCGCGATCGTCATTCCCTGCCATCGCGCCGTCGGCGCGAGCGGCGCACTGACCGGCTATCGCTGGGGCGTGGCGCGCAAGGAGCGCTTGCTGGCCGACGAGCGGCGGCGCAGCAGCACGTAGAAGGCGCCGCTGCCGCCGTGACGCGGATGCGCCGGCCGGACCGCGCGCACCCTGGCGCGGTTCTCCGGCCGATTGAGCCAGCCCACGAACTCGGCGCGGATGCGGCCTTCGATGCGCCGGCCGTTTTCTTCACGGAACCCCTTGCCGGTGACGATCAGCGCCACGCGGCTGTCCTGCGCCGTCGCCTGCTCGAGGAAGCGGCTCACGGCCCGCTCGGCCGAGGCCAGCGTCAGGCCATGCAGATCGAGCGTGGCGTCGGGGTTGAGCCGCCCGCGCGACAGGGAGCGGTCGACGTCGCGGTCGAAGGTTCGGTCGTCGGGGGCGAGGTCGGGCCCGACTGCAGTGGCCCGCAGCCGCACCGCTGGCGCGGCGGCGGCCGCCTTTGCCGGCGTTGCCTTGGCGGCGGCCGGCGGTTTGGTCCGTGGACGTCCGTCCAGCGGCTTCACCCCGGCCATCGCCTTGGCGAACAGATCGACATCCTTGGCCATGGCGTTTCGTGTAACGCGGGTCTACACAGCGCGCCATGGCTCAAGCGCCCCCCAGGACCTCGCAGCAGGGAAACGATCCCGACCTGACCACCGGCATGCAGTATCTGCGCGCCGGCTGGTTCGACCGCGCCGAACCGCTGTTTCGCTCGGCCGTCGTCCGCCTGGGCGAACGGCCCGACATCCTGCATTTCCTCGCCGTCTGCCTGTCGCAGCGCGGAGCACTTGCCGAGGCCGAGGCGCTGTGGCGCAAGGCGGTCGCCAAGGACCCCAACGAGCCAATGCTGTCCTATAACCTGGGCCTCGTCGCGCGCCGCATGGGCCGCATCGACGAGGCGACGCGGCGCTTCCGCGACACCATCCGCCGCGCCCCCGGCCACGTCGAAGCGCGGCTGGCACTTGCCTCCTGCTACATGGACCTCGGCCGCTTTGCCGCCGGCGAGCGCGAGCTGATCGAGATCGTCGAGAACCTTGGCCAGGCCATGGCCAAGCCGGGCGGCGAGCAACTGCGGCCGCTGGTGGCGCGCACGCGCAACATGCTGGGCTATGCCCTCTACCGCCTCGGCCGCCATCCCGAGGCGATCGGCGTGCTCGATCTGGCGCTGGCCGATGTCGGCGACGACGCCAGCCGCCACGGCCAGATCCTGGGCGACCGCGCGCTGGCCCTGGGCGGGTTGGGGCAATACCTCGAAGCCATCGCCGAGGCGACGCGCGCGATAGAGCTCTCGCCGCAAAGCGCCAACCTCAACCACGTGCTAGGCTTCCTGCTGGTCTTCGCCGGCCGGCCGGCCGAGGCGGTGGCGCCGGTGCAGAAGGCGCTGGAGCTCGATCCGACGTTTGCGCCCGCTCTCAAGACGCTGGCCCTGGCGCAGGCCGCCGCCGGCCAGGGCGACGAGGCCGTGCAGTCGCTGCACCGGGCGCTGCGCCAGAACGCCGTCGACCGCGAGGCGGTGCTGCAGCTTTCCAACCTGCAGATCGAGCGCGGTGAATTCTTGGACGCCGCGCATACGCTGGAGCCCTACCTGAAGCTGGTGCCCGACGACGTGCAGGCGCTGAACAACCAGGGCCTGGCCCTGCGCGGCCAAAAACAGCTCGACGAGGCGCAGAAGGTGCTGAAGCGTGCCTCGCGGCTGGCCAGCGACGATGCCTTCGTGCTCACCAACCTGGGCCGCGTGCTGGTCGATCTCGGCCGCGCCTCCGAAGCAAAGCAGTTGCACGAGCACGCGCTGCGCGTGCTACCGGGCGATGCGCGGCTGCTCACGCATTACGGCATTTGTCTGGCCTCGCTCGGCGAGACCGACAAGGCGCGCGAGACACTGGATTCGGCGCTCGCCACCGACCCCAACAACAAAGAGGCGCTCGAGGCGCGCGCCACGCTGGCCTTATGAGGGGCGTTACATGAGCGAGGTCGCTGCCCATCTCGCCGAGGTGCGCGGCCGTATCGATGCAGCGGCGAAGGCGGCCGGGCGCAATCCGGCCGATGTCACGCTTGTCGCCGTCTCCAAGACCCACGGCGCCGACCGCGTCCGCGATCTTCTGGCCGCCGGCCACCGCATCTTCGCCGAGAACCGCGTGCAGGAAGCGGAGGAAAAATATCCGGCGCTGAAGGCTGAGTTTCCCGACCTCGAGCTGCACCTGATCGGCCCGCTGCAGACCAACAAGGCGCGCGATGCCGTGGCGCTGTTTGATGCAATCGAATCGGTCGACCGCGAACGCATCGCCGCGGCACTGGCCAAGGAGATGGAGCGCTCGGGCCGCCGGCCCGACTGTTATATCCAGGTCAATACCGGCGAGGAGCCGCAGAAGGCCGGCATCGCGCCGGCCGAGGTCGACGCCTTCGTCGCCGCCTGCCGCGACACCCACAAGCTGCCGGTGGTCGGCCTGATGTGCATTCCGCCGGTCGGCGAGGAGCCGGCGCTGCATTTCGCGCTGCTGGCCAAGATGGCCGCCCGCCTCGGCCTCGCCCGCGTCAGCATGGGCATGAGCGCCGATTACGAAACAGCCGTGAAGCTCGGCGCCACCCACGTCCGCGTCGGCAGCGCGCTGTTCGGCAGCCGGCCGCCGAATTAGGGCGCGATCCGCAGATCGACGATCAGGGGAAGGTGGGCGCTACGGATCGGCGTTCCCAGCCGCCGCTCGACCAGCATGACGCCGGGCCCGACCAGGACATGGTCGATCGGCAGGCCGATGCCGGTATTGCCGAACCACCAGGTGGCGGTCGCCGAGCGGGCGCGCTCGACGCGGATGGAAGCGGTATCCGCCAGCCCGCTGGCGCCGAGCAGGCGGTCATAGACCGGCGAGAACGGCGTGACGTTGAGGTCGCCGACGAAGACCACGCGATGGCCGGCATCGACCTCACGGCGCGCCACAGTGGCGGCATAGGCGAGCTGGCGGTCGCGCAGGCCGCCGGCGTGCGGGAACGGCCGCGAGGCGTGCAGCGCCAGCAGGGTGAGGCAGGCCGCCTCGCCGGGGCAGATCCTGGCCATCAGCAACGGCGCGCCGCCGCCCGCCTCGAGGTCGAAATGCAGCGCCTCGGGCGGCCGCTTGCTGAGCAGCATGACGTCCAGCGGATTGCCGTCGGGCAGCGTCGATTGATAGGGCAGCAGCGCCCGCATCTGGCGGACGGTCTCGGCATGCGTGCCGGCCAGCTCGGTGAAGACGGCGATGTCGGGTTTCTCGCGCTCGATCAGCTCGCGCAATGCCCCGAGGTCGGTCGCCCAGTTATGCAGGTTGGCCCACAGCACCCGCACCACCGGCAGCGGCTCGGTACGCCACACCGAGACCGGCATGGCCATATGCGGCCACGCCGCCGCGCCGTTGACGGTGGCGACCAGCGCCACGACGACGGCCGGACCGGTGAGGCGCAAGGCCAGCGCCAGGAGAGCCAGGATCCCGCCCAGCACGAAGTAATAGAAGCGGAAATGGCTCAGGAGTTCGAAGGTCCAGTGCAGGGCCCCGAACCACGACAGCACGCCCATCAGCGCAATGCCGCCGGCCAGCGTGGCGACGACGGCGCGCAGAGGGTTCAATAGACGCAGTTGCCCGGCCATGCCGGCCACTGTACACCGCCGCCGCGCATGCCCGAACTCCCTGAAGTCGAAACCGTCCGCCGCGGCCTCATCCCGAGGCTGGTCGGCCGGCGCATCGTCCGCCTCATCCAGCGACGCCGCGACCTGCGCGTGCCGCTGCCGGCGAAATTCGCTTCGCGCGTCGAGGGCCGCACGGTGCGGGCGATCGACCGGCGCGCCAAGTACCTGCTGATCCGCCTCGACGACGGCAACACCCTGATCGCCCATCTCGGCATGTCGGGCCGCATGACCTTGTTCGATGCCGCGAGCGCGGCCGATCATCCCTTCGGCCGCCACGACCATGTCGTGCTCGAGACCGACGAGGGCTGGCAGGTCCGCTTCAACGACGCCCGCCGCTTCGGCCTGATGCTGCTGGCGGCCGACGACGCCGTGCCCAGGCACAAGCTGTTCAAGGGGCTGGGACCCGAGCCACTCGACGATACCTTCGACGGCCCGACGCTGGCGGCCCGGCTGGCCGGCCGCAAGACGCCGATCAAGGCGGCCCTGCTTGACCAGAAGACGCTGGTCGGCGTCGGCAACATCTACGCCTGCGAGGCGCTGTTCATGGCCGGCATCTCGCCCAAGCGCTCGGCCCATACCGTCAAGGGCCCGCGCGCCGACCTGCTGGTGGCCTCCATAAAGGACGTGCTCGCCCGGTCGATCCACGACGGCGGCTCGACCCTGCGCGACCACGTCCAGCCCGGCGGCGAGCTCGGCTATTTCCAGACGCGCTTCAAGGTCTACGATCGCGCCGGTGCGCTCTGCCCGACCGACGATTGCGGCAAGCCGATCCGCCGTCTCGTGCAGGCCGGCCGCTCGACCTTTTATTGCGCGCGCTGCCAGCGCTAGCTAACGAGAGAAAAAGCGGAGGGACCATGAGTGCCACCTACGAAAATATCCAAACAAAGATAAAAGGCCGGGTCGGCATCATTCGTCTGCACCGTCCGAAGGCACTGAACTCTCTCTGTGCAGATTTGATCCGCGAATTGGGTCAGGCGCTCGACGCCTTCGAAGCCGACGCCAGTATCGGCTGCATGGTGCTGACCGGCAGCGACAAGGCCTTCGCCGCCGGCGCCGACATCAAGGAGATGAAGGAGAAGTCGTACCAGGATGTCTTCCTGCAGGACTTCATCACCGTGGGCTGGGAGAAGGTAAGCACCGTGCGAAAGCCGATCGTGGCGGCGGTCGCGGGCTACGCGCTGGGCGGCGGCTGCGAGGTCGCCATGATGTGCGACTTCATCATCGCCGCCGACAACGCCAAGTTCGGCCAGCCGGAGATAAACCTCGGCACCATTCCGGGTTCCGGCGGCACGCAGCGCCTGCCGCGCTTCGTCGGCAAGTCCAAGGCCATGGACATGATCCTGACCGGCCGCATGATGGACGCCGCGGAAGCCGAGCGCTGCGGGTTGGTGAGCCGGGTGGTGCCGCTCGCCCAACTAATGGACGACGCCATCGCCACCGCCGAAAAGATCGCCGGCATGTCGCTGCTGGCCACCATGGTGGCCAAGGAGTCGGTCAACCGCGCCTTCGAGACGACGCTGGCCGAGGGCGTGCGCTTCGAGCGCCGCACCTTCCACGCCACCTTCGCCTTCGAGGATCGGGCCGAGGGCATGAGCGCCTTCGCCGACAAACGGAAGCCCGCCTGGAAGCACCGGTAAAATGCCGATTTTGCGCTGCTTGACCGGTCCTTATATGGCCCGTATAAGCGCGCCCTTCCGAGGAAGAGGACGAAATGGCCAGTCACAAGTCGGCTGAAAAGCGCGCCCGTCAAACCGTGAAGCGCACCGCCGTGAATACGGCGCGCCGCAGCCGCGTGCGCGGCTCCGTCAAGAAGGTGCAGGAAGCGATCGCCGCCGGCGACAAGAAGGCGGCCGCCGAAGCGCTGCGCGCCGCGCAGTCCGAGATCCAGCGCGGCGCCGACAAGCGCGTCGTCACCAAGAACGCCGCCGGCCGCCGCATCTCGCGCCTGGTCGCTCGCATCAAGGCGATGGCCTGAGCATCGGGGCAATGGCCTGAGAGGGCAACTCACCTTAAGCGAATATGAACGCCGCTCACTCGAGCGGCGTTTTCTTTTTTGAGCTCTTTTTTTTTTATTCGCCGGCGGCGGAAAACAATTGTAACGCCGCCGTAGAAGTTTGTTAGTTGTGGATTGGGCGAAAGACATACGATTCGCTTTTATCGGGTGGCGCGGCGCGTGAGGCGCTAGATATTGAACGGCATCGCGAGTTGCGCGCACGAAAAAAACGAATTGCCAAAGTTGTCAATCGAATCGCTCGATCAAGAAAATGAATCATGTGCTTAGTTGCGCATCCGAGTCCATTGCGCTCCGTATCGGGTCTGCTAAAGGTCGACCCATCGCGAACGAGGCGTGGGGCACTGTACGCGAGCCAAGGCGGAGACGAGGGTCCAGTATGCTCTCCGCCCAATACGAGACGAGGGGAGAGAGCCGAAGCGTTTTCAGCGACCGCGACGACCGATAACCGCAGCGTCTCCCAGAACGACGCGCACCACAGATTTTTGTCGCCACGCGCTTTGCTTCGTGCATTCCCTTTCGATCGCCGGCTCGTCATCCCGCGCACCGCTTCGTCAAAATGAAGAGCGGGGGCCATGTCGAAAGACAAAAAGATTGCCGGCACGTATGAGGTGTCCCCCGCTTCCGGCTACGCCGGAGATGTGACGCCGGCAACGGTCTGGAAAATCCTGGGTGAGCGCAAGGACGCGGCCCTGATCGACGTGCGCACGCGCGCCGAGTGGAATTACGTCGGCGTGCCCGACCTCGCGGCTGTCGACACCAAGCCGGGACTGCTCGAATGGCAGGTCTTCCCCAGCATGCAGCCCAACCCCGAGTTCGTGGCCAGCCTTTCCGGCAACGTCGCGGACAAGGACGCGCCGCTTTTCTTTTTGTGTCGCAGTGGAGTGCGTTCGGCCGCGGCGGCGAAAGCCATGACCGCGGCCGGGTACAGTAGTTGCTTCAATATAAGTGACGGATTCGAGGGCCCTCTGGACGCGCAAGCCAAGCGCGGCGGATCGGCGGGCTGGAAGGCAGCGGGACTTCCGTGGAGGCAAACTTGACCAGAATTCAAACGCCGATCTCTGGTAACAATGAAGCTTCGTACGAACAAAAAAATGGATTGGGGACCGATATGGACGATGTCGCGGGCCGAAAGGAGCTGGAATCGAATTGGGCCCATGTCTGCGACCGTCTGCGCAAGGAAATCGGCGACAAGGCCTTCAAGACCTGGTTCGGCGAGGTCGAGCTGGGTGAGCTGAAGTCGGGCAAGCTCCGGCTCTATGCCCCGACGCGCTTCGTGCGCGACTGGGTCGGCCGTCACTACGGCGACCGCGTGCTGGCCTATTGGCAGGCCGTTACACCCGATGTGAAAAACGTCGAGGTCAATCTCGTGCCGCCGCCGGCGCCGCGCCGCCCCAACGAGATCATCGCCGTGCCGCCGGTCCCTTCGTCACAAAATTACCAACCGCCGATGCCGCGCATGGGGCCGTCGATCGGCCGCGGCGGCGACGAGATCTTCCCGGGTCCCGAGGCGCGCTACACCTTCGCCAACTTCGTAGTCGGCAAGCCCAACGAGTTCGCCTATGCCGCCGCCCGCAACATCGCCGAGCAGGACCGGCCGCTGCCCGAGCGCAACCCTCTCTACATCTTTGGCGGCGTCGGCCTGGGCAAGACCCACCTGATGCACGCCATCTGGCACGCGCTGCGCGACCGCGATCCCAAGATCCGCGTGCTTTACCTGACCGCCGAAAGCTTCGTGAACCGCTTCATCCAGGCGCTGCGGACCAAGAACACCAACCAGTTCAAGGAGCTGTTCCGCAACGTCGACGTGCTGATGGTCGACGACGTGCAGTTCATCTGCGGCAAGGAAGCCAGCCAGGACGAATTCTTCTTCACCTTCAGTTCGCTGGTCGAGCAGAACAAGCAGATCGTGCTGTCGTCCGAAAAACCGCCCAGCGAACTTCAGGATATCGAGGAGCGCATGCGCTCGCGCCTGGGCAGCGGGCTGGCCGCCGACATTCATTCGTCTACATACGAGTTGCGGCTCTCCATCCTGCAGACCAAGGCGGAGAATGCCCGGGTGCCGGTGCCGACGGCGGTGCTGGAGTTCCTCGCCCACAAGATCAGCACCAATATCCGCGAGCTCGAGGGCGCATTGAACCGCGTCGTCGCCCACGGCCAGTTGATCGGCCGCGAGATCACCGTCGAGATGGCGCAGGACGTGCTGCACGACCTGCTGCGCCAGGCCGACCGCAAGGTCACGGTCGACGAGATCCAGCAGCGGGTGGCCGCCCACTACAACATCAAGCTGGCCGAGATGAGCTCCCCGCGGCGCGCGCGTTCGGTCGCCCGGCCGCGCCAGGTGGCGATGTACCTCGCCAAGCAGCTCACCACGCTCAGCCTGCCGCAGATCGGCAAGCGCTTCGGCAACCGCGACCACACCACGGTCATGCATGCCGTGCGCAAGATCGAGGAGCTCAAGGTCTCGGATCATTCGATTGCAGAGGACGTGGAGTTGCTCAAGCGTCAGTTGCAGGGCTGACCCCCACCCTACCCTCTCCCGTGTGACGGGGGAGGGAATATGATTCTTCCTCCCTCCCCCGCTTCGGGCGAGGGTTGGGGAGGGGGCCTCGAAAGGCCCCCTTTTTCATGCTTATTGCGCCCCCTAAGAGCCTCAAATTGCGGGTGAAATCGCTTTCGGCTGGCGCGGCCCGTGCTATAGTTCCCAACCGTTCCGCCGGGCCTCCGGGCCACCGCGAAACGGGGTGTCTAAAACGCTTATTTTGGCTCCTCTTTCGCAACCCGCTGAAACGATAAATCCCATGAAACTGACGATCGAACGGGCAGCCCTCCTCAAGGCTCTGGCTCACGTCCAAAGTGTCGTCGAACGACGTAACACCATCCCCATCCTGTCGAACGTCCTGATCACCGCCCAGAAGGGCCGGTTGAGCCTGGCGGCGACCGACATGGACCTGTCGATCGCCGAAACGGTCGATTGCAGCGCCTCCAAAACCGGCTCCACGACGGCCCCGGCGCATACCCTCTACGAGATCGTGCGCAAGCTGCCGGACGGCGCCCAGGTCGAGCTGGAAACGGCTTCCGACGGCGGCACCCTGGTGATCAAGGCCGGCCGCTCGCGCTTTACCCTGCAATGCCTGCCGCCGGCCGACTTCCCGGCGATGTCCGAGGGCGACCTGCCGCACCGCTTCCAGCTGCCGGCGACCGACCTCAAGGGCATCATCGACCGCACGCGTTTTGCGATCTCGAACGAGGAAACCCGCTACTACCTGAACGGCATCTACTTCCATGCCGCGACCTCCGGCGGCACCCAGGTGCTGCGCGGCGTCGCCACCGACGGCCATCGCCTGGCCCGGGTGGAAGTGCCGATGCCCAAGGGCGCCGCCGAGATCCCCGGCGTGATCGTGCCGCGCAAGACGGTGGGCGAGGTCCGCAAGCTTCTGGACGAGAGCGACGGCTCGGTCGACATCGAGCTTTCCGACACCCGCATCCGCTTCGTCAGCGGCAACGTCACCCTGGTCAGCAAGCTGATCGACGGCACCTTCCCCGACTACGAGCGCGTCATCCCGACCGGCAACGACAAGGTCCTGAGCGTTCCCTGCAAGGAATTCGCCCATGCCGTCGACCGCGTCTCGACCATCTCCACGGAGAAGTCGCGCGCCATCAAGCTCGCCGTCGCCGAGGGCGTGGTCACGCTCTCGGCCACCAGCCCCGACGCCGGCAGCGCCACCGAAGAGATCGAAGTCGACTACAAGGCCGCCGCCATCGAGATCGGCTTCAACTCGCGCTACCTGCTCGACATCACCGAGCAGATCGCGGGCGCCGAGGCGCGCTTCCTGATGGCCGATGCCGGGTCCCCCACTCTGGTGCGCGATGGCGCCGACGAGAGCGCGCTCTACGTGCTGATGCCGATGCGGGTATGACGGCGCAGCCGATCAGCACCCTCGCCTTCTCACCCGATTCAGCGCCGGCTGCCCGCATCAATTCGGGCAGCTCCGCGTCGGAGAGGGCCGTGCTGGCCGTGCGCCAGATCCGGCTGACCGACTTCCGCAACTACCGCCAGATCCGCCTCGATTGCGGGCCGGAACCCGTGGTGCTGGTCGGCGCCAACGGCAGCGGCAAGACCAACCTTTTAGAGGCGCTGTCCTTCCTGGCGCCCGGCCGTGGCCTGCGCCGCGCCCGCCTCGACGAGGTCGGCCATCGGGCCCGCGCTGGCGATCCGTCCGGCGCCGCTCCCCCGGTCAATTGGGCCGTCGCCGCCACCCTCGACACGCCCGACGGCCGTCTCGTCGTCGGCACCGGCCTGGAACCGGCCAAGAACGAGGGCGGCCTGCCGCGCCGCGTCGTGCGCATCGACGGCAAGGCCGCCGCCAGCCAGACCGCGCTCGGCCTGCATATCGCCGCCGTCTGGCTGACGCCGCAGCTCGACCGCCTGTTCCTCGATGGCGCCAGCGAGCGCCGCCGCTTCCTCGACCGGCTGGTAACGGCGCTGCAGCCCCAACATGCCGGCGACGTCGCGGCCTACGAGAATGCCTTGCGCCAGCGCGCCCGGCTTTTGGGCGAAGGCAATCGCGACCCGCACTGGTTCACGGCACTCGAAGACATCATGGCCCGCCACGGCGTGGCCTTGGCCGCCGCCCGCGCCGACACCGTCCATCGCCTCGACGAGGCGGCGCGGCTGGGCGTCGGCCCGTTCCCGCGCGCTTCGCTTGCCATGTCAGGCGAGGTCGACGGCTGGATCGCCACAATGGCTGCCCTCGACGCCGAGGACCGGCTGCGCTCCGAACTGGCTGCCAGCCGCTTGCGCGACGCGGAGGCCGGCACCACATCCTGTGGGCCGCACCGCAGCGACCTCGCCGTCCGTCATCTCGATCTCGATTTGCCGGCCGCCGAGGGCTCCACGGGCCAGCAAAAGGCCGTCCTGGTGTCGGTCGCGCTGGCTCATGCAAGGCTCGTCGCACTGCTGCGCGGCCGGCCGCCGCTCTTGCTGCTTGACGAGATCGCCGCGCACCTCGATGCCGAGCGCCGCGTGGCGCTGTTCGACGAAGTCGTGGCGCTGGGCGCCCAAAGCTGGATGACCGGCACCGATGCCGAACTCTTCATGCCGCTTGGCGGCCGTGCGCAGATCCTGCGCGTGGCGGATGGCTCAATCGCGGCGATCTAGAAATTTCAGGACAAAGAACATGGCCGATACCCCCGACAAAGAGCAGGACAACACCCCGGGCGCCGACGATTACGGCGCCGATTCGATCAAGGTGCTGCGCGGCCTCGACGCCGTGCGCAAGCGCCCGGGCATGTATATCGGCGATACCGACGACGGCACCGGCCTGCACCACATGGTCTACGAGATCGTCGACAACGCCATCGACGAGGCGCTGGCGGGCTACTGCGACCGCGTCGAGGTCACCCTGCGCGGCGACGGCTCGGTGACGGTGAGCGACAACGGCCGTGGCATGCCGACCGACATCCACAAGGAAGAGGGCATCTCGGCCGCCAATGTCATCTTCACCCAGCTCCATGCCGGCGGGAAGTTCGACCAGAATTCCTACAAGGTCTCGGGCGGCCTGCATGGCGTCGGCGCCGCCGTCGTCAATGCGCTGTCGGAGCATCTCGACCTGCACATCTGGCGCCACGGCAAGGAGCACTTCATGCGCTTCCGCCACGGCGAGCCGGAAGGCGATCTGAAAGTCATCGGCGACTCGCCGCCGGGCAAGCACGGCACCGAGGTGACGTTCTTCCCTTCGCACGAGACCTTCACCAAAACAGAGTTCGACTTCGCCACTTTAGAGCACCGCCTGCGCGAGCTGGCCTTCCTGAACTCCGGCGTGCGCGTCGTGCTGACCGACGCTCGCAGCGCCGAGCCCAAGGTTCTGGAGCTTTATTACGAGGGTGGCGTCGACGCCTTCGCCAAGTATCTCGACCGCAACAAGACCGTGCTGCATCAGACCGTGACGATCCGCGGCGAGAAGGAAGGCATCCTGGTCGAAGTCGCCATGCAGTGGAACGACAGCTATCACGAGACCATGCTGTGCTTCACCAACAACATACCTCAGCGCGACGGCGGCACCCATCTCGCCGGCTTCCGCGGCGCGCTGACGCGCACGCTGAACAAGTTCGCCGACGAGTCAGGCCTCTCGAAGAAGGAGAAGGTGAGCCTCGCCGGCGAGGACATGCGCGAGGGCCTGACCTGCGTGCTGTCGGTCAAGGTGCCCGATCCGAAATTCTCCTCGCAGACCAAGGACAAGCTGGTCTCGTCCGAAGTGCGGCCGGTGGTCGAATCGGTGGTCGGCGACAAGTTCGGCCAGTGGCTCGAAGAGCATCCCTCCGAAATGCGCAAGATCCTGACCAAGGTGGTCGAGGCGGCGGCGGCGCGCGAGGCGGCCAAGAAGGCCCGTGAACTGACGCGGCGCAAGGGCGCGCTCGATGTCAGCTCACTGCCCGGCAAGCTCGCCGACTGCCAGGAGCGCGACCCGGCGCTCTCGGAACTCTTCATCGTCGAGGGCGATTCGGCCGGCGGCTCGGCCAAGCAGGGCCGCAACCGCGCCAACCAGGCGATCCTGCCGTTGCGCGGCAAGATCCTCAACGTCGAGCGCGCGCGCTTCGACAAGATGCTGGGCTCGGCCGAAATCGGCACGCTGATCACCGCACTGGGCACCGGCATCGGCCACGACGACTTCAACCTCGACAAGCTGCGCTACCACAAGATCATCATCATGACGGACGCCGATGTCGACGGCTCGCATATCCGCACGCTCCTGATGACCTTCTTCTACCGCCAGATGCGCGACCTGATCGAGCGCGGCCATCTCTACATCGCCCAGCCGCCGCTGTTCAAAGCTGCCAAGGGCAAGTCGGCGATCTACCTCAAGGACGAGCGCGCGCTCGACGAGCAGCTCATCCAGACCGGCATCGAGGGCGCGCGGTTCCAGCTCGGCGACGGCAGCGTGCAGACCAGCGGCGATCTGCGCCGTACCGTCGACATCGCCCGCTCGGTGACCAACCTGGTGAAGCCGCTGTCGCTGTCGCGGCGCGTCACCAGCCAGGCCGTGATCGAGCAGGCCGCGATCGCCGGCGCGCTCAATCCCGAGATCATCGCCGATGGCGACAAGGCCAAGGCGGCGGCCGACTACATCGCGCGGCGTCTCGACGTCGTGAGCCCGATACTGGAACGCGGCTGGACCGGCGAGCCGACGCCCGACGGCGGCCTCGCCTTCAGCCGCCGCCTGCGCGGCGTGCAGGAACGCCATGTCATCGACGGCCCCCTGATGCGCAGCGCCGAGGCGCGCAAGCTCGACGCGCTGACGCCCGAGCTTCAGGCGATCTACACCAAGCCCGGCACCTTCATCGTCAAGGACAAGGAGACTGTCATCTCCTCGCCGACCGAGCTGTTTTCGGCGGTGCTCGAAGCCGGCCGCAAGGGCGTCACCATCCAGCGCTACAAGGGCCTGGGCGAGATGAACCCCGACCAGCTCTGGGAGACGACGCTCGACCCCGAGGCGCGCACGCTCCTGCAGGTCAGGATCAACCACGCCGACGAGGCCGACGAGATCTTCTCGACCCTGATGGGCGACGTCGTCGAACCGCGCCGCGCCTTCATCCAGGACAACGCGCTGAAGGTTGCGAACCTCGACGTGTAGGCGGCGCGCGAAGCGCGCCGCTTCCCTAAAGCACCATCTGTGTCTGCGTCACCACGGCCACCAGCTTGCCTTCTGCCGTCGTGATGCGCGTCGTCCAGACCTGCGTGCGGCGGCCCCGACATCCAGCCCAACTCGCGCCCCGACATCAGGGGCTTCGCGCTGAAGGTGTTCGACGTCGCAGGCGAGGGCGCGCTCGGCGGCACGACGGATCACCAGGATTTCCTGATGATAAACCAGGACCGCCTGACCTCGCACGACAGCCGCGAGTTCGTGGCTTTCGTCGAAGCCGCCACGCACGGCATGGCGCGCGGCATCCTCCATTTGTTCACGGCCTATGGCCTCGGCGGCGGATGGGCGCGCCTGCGCACGCTGTTTGCGATCCCGAGCAAGAAGTTCGACAGCTTCGCCAACGAACGCTTCAACACCGTCTCGCCACACGCCTGCAGCCCCTATGCCGCGCGCGCGCCTGAAGCCGACCGGCAATCCGGCCCGGCGCGAGCCGTCCACGGACATCGTCCAGGACATGCGCGACCGCCTGGCCGCCGGCCCGGTCGCCTGGGATCTCGAGCTGCAATTCTTCGTCGACGAGGCAACGACGCCGATCGAGGACGCCTCGAAGCCATGGCCCGACAACGCGACGCCGATCGTCACCGTGGCCCGCCTCACGGTGCCGCAGCAGAGCGGCGACGGACTCTTAGCCGAAACAGAGGCGGCCAGGTTCGATCCATGGAGCGGGCTTTTGGCCCATCGGCCTTTGGGCGAGGTCATGCGCGCGCGCAAGGTCGCCTACTTCGCGAGCCAGAAGGGCCGCGGCGCCTCAGCCTGAGGGCAGGTGCGCCTCGCGCACGGCGTCGTCGATGGCCGCGCGGTAGTGCACCAGCGGCGCGCGCGCGCCCGCGGCCTGCAGTGCCGAGCGGACATTGGGTGCCGCGCCGGTGATGTAGAAACGCACGCCGTCGCGCTCGGCCTTGCGGCCGAGGCTGGCGATGACATTGGCCGCCGTCGAATCGACAAAGGGCACCGCCGCGAAATCGATGACGAAGGCCTTGTGGCGATCGGCGATGCGGTCGAGCACGGCGCCGACGGTCGCCGCCGTGCCGAAGAAGAATGCGCCGGTCAGGCGGTAGACCACGATGGCGCTGTCGGTGGCGAGGCTCGGATCGTAGGGCGTGCGCGGGCCGGCCGCATCGGCGCGGTCGGGCGGCACGGTCGGGCCATGCGCCTCGATCCCTATCGCCGTCGTCATGCGGTGGATGAACAGCACGGCGCCGAGCGCAAAACCCACGACGATGCCCTCGGTGAGGTCGCGGAAGACCGTGAGCCCGAAGGTCGCGAGCAGGACGACGGCATCGCCACGCGAGGAGCGCAGCAGGGTGGCGATCTCGTGCTTCTCGGCCATGTTGCACGCCACCGTCGCCAGCACGCCGGCCAGCGCCGCGAGCGGGATATACGAAGCCAGCGGCGCTGCGATCAGCATGAACAGCAGCAGAAAGAGCGCGTGCAGTATGCCGGCGACCGGGGTGCGTCCACCGGCGCGCACGTTGGTCGCGGTGCGCGCGATCGTGCCAGTGGCGCAGATGCCGCCGAACAGCGCCGAACCGATGTTGGCGACACCTTGCGCCACCAGCTCCGTATTGGAGCGGTGGCGGCGGCCGGTCATGCCGTCGGCGACCACGGCCGACAGCAGCGACTCGATGGCGCCGAGCAGCGCGAAGGCAAGTGCATCAGGCAGCACGGCCTGCATCTTGGCGAAGGAGAATTCCGGCAGATGCGGCGCCGGCAGCATCGAGGGGATGCCGCCGAAGCGCGTGCCGATGGTTTCCACCGGGAGGTTGAAGCCCCAGGTCGCGAAGGCCGTGACGACGACGGCGATCAGCATGCCGGGCCAGTGCGGGCGCTGCTTTCTGACGCCGACGATCAGTCCGATCGACACCAGCGCCAGAACGACCGCGGCAGGATTGATAGTGCCCGACGCGTGGAACAGCGCCTCGACCTTGGCCACGATCTCGCCCGGCTCCTTGCCCGGCAACGTGAGGCCCAAAAGGTCTTTTATCTGGCTGGCGAAGATGATGACGGCGATGCCGGCGGTGAAGCCCACCGTCACCGGAAACGGGATGAACCTGATGTAGGTTCCCAGCCGCATGAAGCCGATCGCCATCGTCATGATACCGGCCAACACCATGGCGAGCGCGACGCCCTCGATGCCGTGCCGCGCAACCGATGCCGACACCAGCACGATGAAGGCGCCGGCCGGGCCGCCGATCTGGAACCGGCTGCCGCCCAGCAGCGAGATGAGGAAGCCGCCGACGATCGCCGTGTAGAGCCCCCGGTCGGGTGTCGTCCCCGATGCGATGGCGATCGCCATCGAGAGCGGCAGCGCGACGATGGCGACGGTCAGACCCGCCACGACGTCGGCGCGGAGATCGGCCAGACCATAGCCCTCGCGCAAGACCGTGATCAGCTTGGGCGTGAAGAGATTGACGAAGCCCGGCGGCGACGCAGTCGGGTCGGTACGGGTCTGTGTCATCGGCGTCGGGTGCCTCGCGTCGAAATGCCGGGCCGGCGCTGCCGTCCCGAGCCATCGTTCGTGGATGCCGCCGTCAGTATATCACACTTAATCGCTGTTGAACTTCCGCCTCCCGTCGCTTTCCAAGGCAGTCGGGGGACCAGCGCTTCGATCGAATGCCTGG
>CAMDQJ010000008.1 GCA_945905835.1 Asaia bogorensis | reverse complement strand
TCCCCCCGCCCTCTGCATGCCGTGCAAAGAGCTAACTGCCGATGTATTTTCGTTCCGGCGCAACCAGATATTCCGGCCGCTTCAGTGAGGGAGTTTGTCTCCGGCGCTTACACTCTTGCGCCATGGTTTGTCGAGACGCGGCCTCATGGCGCGCCCCCGGCATCAGATTTACCATGGCTAGGCCGTGTTACGGGAAGTATATAACTCCCTTCAATGGAGAAGTGGAGGCTTCAACTATCCCCACGATATGCCGCCTTCTTGATCTACACCGTCACCAACTTTCGACCATAGCTCCCGGACGTGCGGCCGAGAGGAAGGCGTTGGCCTGTTGCTCGCCCGTGTATTGCCGCGTGCCGAAATGATAGGCGCCCCACAACAGGCCTGCCGCCTCGGCCTGCGGACGCCGCGACCGGTAGGACGGATCGAGCCAGTCGCCGCCTTCGGTCACCTTATGGGTGACGCCCAGGATGCTGCTGCGGCGTACTGCGGCAAAGTTGGTGACCGTGACGTTGTGGCTGATGTCGATCACTGCATTCAACCCGGCCACATCGGGGCGTGGCGCCGGAGAGGGAATGAAGGAGGAGGCCATAAGTTGGGCCGGGGCCGCGGGTGGCGGGCACCGTCCGCCGCAACCGGCCAAGGCTGGCGCTGTCAAAAGGGTGAGTGCACCAAGCACCTTGCGACGGGAATACATCGCATCAATATCGCTAAAAATGAGTCATCACTAAGGCCCGAGACACTGTCGATTTTTATTTATCCATGATCCACGCCGCACCCGAAGCCAGGGCGACATCGCGCACCTTGGCGAGGAGATTCGCGCCGACGGGAATGCCGGATTGCCGGCGCTTCTCGGCGGTGCGCCGTTCGGGATCGCCAGCGACGAGGACAGGCTTCGCGGGATCGGCCGGCTTGGTGGCGCGCAGCGTGTCGCAGAAGGCTGCAACATCGGCGCGGAAGTCGGCGCTGTCGCGGAACAGGCCGGGATCGATGGCCATGAGGAAATGGCCGATATCCATGGTGCCGGCCTTCTTGGTGTGCAGCGGGTCAGTCACCATCGTCGCGCCCGAGAGCGCCGAGGACAGGATATTGACCATGCCGCTGAGGCCGTAGCCCTTGTGGCTGCTGCCCTCAGGCGTGCCGCCCAGTGGAGTCATGAACCCGCCCTTGCTGACCTCGCGCGGGTCAGTGCTCGGCCGGCCGTCGGCGGTGACCAGCCAACCCGGCGGCGTCTGCAGGTTCTCGTTGGCCTTGTTGCGGATCTTGCCGGCGGCCACGGTCGTGGTCGCCATGTCGAGCAGGAACGGTTCGCCCGGACGGCCGGGGGCGGCGAAGGCAATCGGGTCGGTGCCGAGGCGGGCCTGGGCGCCCAGGGTCGGCGCCACCTGGATTCCGCTGGCGGATGTCGTGACCATGCCGATCAGGCCGGCCTCGACCGCCATCAGGGCATAGAAGCCGCAGGCGCCGAAATGAGCGGAATTCCGCACAGTGGCAATACCGATGCCGGAGACCCTCGCCTTCGCGATGGCGAGTTCCATGGCGCGCCGCGCTGCGGGATGACCGAGGCCGCCGCCGCCATCGACCAGCGCGGACACCGGGGTTTCCCGCGTCGTCGCGAGTGCTGCGCGCATGTCGATCTTGCCGGCGCGCCGGCGCTCGTCGTAGGTCGGGATCATCGAGATTCCGTGCGTGTCGATGCCATGCAGGTCGGCCCAGCTCATGATCTCGGCGGTGCTGACGGCCGTCGCCTCGGGCATGCCCCAGGCGCGCAGGATCAATTCGAGCTGGCTTCGATGGGTCGCGTAGGATGCCGGCATCTGGCTGCTCTTCCGTGGTTTGTGAGGAGGCGTGCTAGGATACAGTTCGCTTCTTTTTGGGACCGCTTCCGTGACCGAATACCCCGATCCCGCTGCCCTCGACAAGCTGAAGCGGCGCATCCAGGGACTGCGCGCCAAGACCATGGACAACGGCTGCACCGAAGCCGAGGCGCTGTTGGCGGCCGCCAAAGTGGCCGATCTGCTCGACCGCTTCGATCTGGCGCTGAGCGATGTCGAGCTCCGCGACGCGCCCTGCGAGCAGAGTGCCTATGAGACCCGCCGCAAGAAGCGCATTCCGCTGGACGACTGCATCGGCGCGATCGCGCATTTCTGCGATTGCCGCGTCTGGCGCGAGAAGAACCCGGCGGGCGAGGCCCGCTATGTCTTTTTCGGCCTGCGCTCCGATATCGAGGTTGCGCAGTTCATGACCGAGCTGATCGACAACGCCGTGCGCTCCCAACTCGGCCTCTACAAGGCGTCGGAGGCCTATCGGCGGTTCCGGCACCAGGAGCGGCATGTCGCCAACAGCTCCTTCACGCTGGGCATGGTCGCCTCCATCGCCGACAAGCTCGTGGCGATGAAGGCCAGGCGTGACGCCGCCAACAAGAGCACCGGCCGCGACCTCGTCGTCCTCAAGGCTTCCGTGGTCGAGGCCGAGCTCGAGAAGCTCAACCTCAAGCTGCGCAGCGTGCGACGCGCGACGCGCATGGTGTCGCCGACCGCCTACGAGGCCGGCGGCGTTGCCGGTGCGTCGTTGACGATCAATGCCGCGATCCGGCAAACCTGATGCCGTGATGCAAACCTACGACTACATCGTTGTCGGCGCCGGTTCGGCCGGCGCCGTCGTCGCCAACAGGCTTTCGGCGGATGCGCGCAACAAGGTGCTGCTACTGGAAGCGGGACCTGCCGACAATCCCTGGACGTGGCTTCCGGTCGGCTCGGCGCGGATGATCACCAATCCCGCCGCCAACTGGCTCTACAGTTCCGAGCCCGAGGCCAACACCAATGGCCGCCGGGTTCCGGTGCCGCGCGGCCGGCTGCTCGGCGGCTCCAGCTCCATCAACGGCATGGCCTTCGTGCGTGGTCAGGCGCAGGACTTCGATACCTGGGCGCAGATGGGCAACCAGGGCTGGAGCTACGAAAGCGTCCTGCCGTTCTTCAAGCGCATGGAGAGCTATCGCGGCGACGGCGACGATCGCTTTCGCGGCCGCGAGGGTCCGCTGACTGTCACCAATCCGCTGCCGCGCGAGCCGATCTTCGCCGCGCTGATCAAGGCGGCGGGCGAGGTCGGGATCCGCCACAACCCCGACTACAACGGCGCGGACCAGGACGGCATCGCCATGAGCCAGGCGACGATCTTCGGCGGCCGGCGCATGAGCACCGCGCGCGGCTATCTCGATCCTGTCCGCAAGCGGCCCAACCTCCGCATCGAGACCGGTGCGCTCGCCGAGGCGCTGCTGCTCGACGGCAGGCGTTGCACCGGCGTGCGTTATACCGTCGGCGGCGCGTCGCGCGAGGCCCGTGCCGGCCGCGAGGTCGTGCTGAGCGCAGGCACGATCAACAGCCCGCAGCTGCTGGAGCTGTCGGGCCTCGGCCAGCCCGAGCGCCTCAAGGGCCTCGGCATCGACGTGCGCCATGCCTTGCCTGGCGTGGGCGAGAACCTGCGCGACCATTATGCGCCACGCACCAAATGGGCGATCGCCGCCAAGGGCATCACATACAATGACACCGGCCGTGGCCTTGGCCTGGTGAAACAGGCGCTGCGCTACGCGCTCACGCGCAAGGGCATGCTGGCCTCCGTGGGCGCGCCGATCCGCGCCTTCGTGCGCTCACGCGAAGGCCTTGCGGCACCTGACCTGCTGCTGGGCTGGGTGCCGATGCTGACCGAGCCCGGCCCGCGCGGTCCGAGGATTTCCCGGCAGTCGGGCGTCACCTGCTACGCGCATCCGATGCGGCCGGAGAGCAAGGGCCACATCCACATCACCTCGGCCGATCCCCGCCAGCCGCCGGCGATCAACTTCAATTTCCTGTCGTCACCGGTCGACGCGATGCTCACCGCGCGCGCCGTCCGCATCGCCCGTTCGATCATGACCGCATCGGCGCTGGCCGACCTGCAGGTGAGCGAGATGGCTCCCGGCTCAGCCAGGGAAACGGACGACGAGATACTCGACTGGGTCAAAGGTGCTGCAGAAACCACCTACCACCCGGTCGGGACCTGCAAGATGGGCTCCGATGCCATGGCCGTCGTCGATGCCCGGCTGCGCGTCCACGGCATCGACGGGCTGCGCGTGGCCGACGCGTCGATCATGCCGACGCTGACGTCGGGCAACACCAATGCCCCATCGATCATGATCGGCGAAAAAGCGGCGGATATGGTGCTGGGAGGAAGCGCCCCTTGATGTCGCCCGCCCACCGGCGCCAGGGCCTGGCGATCGTCGCCACCCTGGCGACCGCTTACGTCGCCAGCCACTTCTTCCGGGCCTCCAACGTCACGATCGGGCTCGACCTGATGCGCGACCTGCAGATCGGGCCGGAGGCGCTGGGGGCGTTGACCGGCGCCTTCTTCTTCGGCTTTGCGGCCATGCAGATTCCCTGTGGCTTTTTCTTCGACCATTACGGCCCGCGCCGCACGGTTTCCGGGATGCTGCTGCTGGCGGTGATCGGAGCGGCGATATTCACCCTGGCACCGAGCTGGCCGGTCCTGCTGACGGGTCGGGCGCTGATGGGCGCGGGGTTCGGCGTCATGCTGATCGGCAGCATGGTGGTGATCTCGCGCTGGTTTCCGCCCGACCGCTTTTCCACGCTGTCGGCGATGGTGCTGTCGATCGGGCTGATGGGCAACCTGCTGGCCACCACGCCGCTCGCCTGGGGCACCGAGCTGATCGGCTGGCGCGGCGTGTTCGGCATCGTGGTGGTTTTCGCGGCATTTGCCGCCATCGCGGTCTGGGTGGTCGTCCAAGATGCGCCGCCCGGGCATCCGTTCCTCGAACGCAAGGCCGAAACGCCCGGCGAGATGGCGCGCGGCATGGGCGAGGTGCTGCGCAATCCCAGGCTGCCCTTCATCCTGATGCTGAATTTCTGCAACTACGCCTGCACCTTCACCGTGCAGGGCTTGTGGGGCGGGCCGTTCCTGCGCGAGGCCCATGGCTTGACCAAGATCGAATCCGGCAACGTGCTGCTGGTCGCGGTGATCGCCTATCAGTGCGGCATGCTGGTGTTCGGGCCGCTCGACCGCCTGCTCGACACGCGCAAGTGGATCGCCTTTGCCGGAACGTCGACGATCGCCACGATCCTCGGCACCCTTGCCCTGTGGGGCCAGCCGCCGCTCTGGCTGGTCATTGGAGCGATCATCGCTATCGGCTTCTTCAGCGCGTCGAGCACCATGATCATGACGCATGGCCGCGGCATCTTCCCCGATCGCCTGATCGGCCGTGGCATGGCCACCATGAACACCAGCGTCATGCTGGGCGTTGCCTGCATGCAGACGCTGTCGGGAATCATCCTGGGGGCGTTCGTGCCCTTGGCCGATGGCAGTCGGACTGAACTGGCCTATCGCACGCTGTTCGGCTTCATGTGCGTAGTGCTGGTGGTGGCGGTAACCATCTATGGCCAGGCAACCGATGTGCGGCCGAGCGACGAGCTGCGCGCCAGGGCCCGTTCCTGAACCACGCAATTTGAACATCCCAGCTACCACGGTCTGACGCCTAGGCTCCGGCGCCCGGCAGGCGGTAGACTTGCCGCCGTTGGTGCGGGAGTTGCATCCGCCTCTGCCAAACCGAGGCGTCCGGGGGGAACGCTCATGACCTTTACGCTTATCGCCCGTTGTCCACGTACCGGCCAGGTCGGCATCGGCATCGCGACCTACTCGATCTGTGTCGGGCTCTACTGCAACGGCCTGCGCGGCAATGTCGGCGCGACCATGACCCAGGGCCAGCGAGAGCAAGCTGAACGAACTGAACGCGAACCTCGACAGTCTGGTCATCGAGCGCACGGACGAGCTACGCAAAGCCACGCGCCGTCACGTCACGCTTCTCGGCAATCTGCCCGGCGTCGCCTATCGCCGCCGCAACGACCGGGACTGGACGATGGAATTCGTGAGCGAGGGCTGTCGTGCGCTGCTCGGCGTCGCGCCCGCCGACCTCACTGGAGGCGGCATCGTCTATGGCCGGCTGGTGCATCCCGACGACTATGAGCGGGTTTGGCGGGCTTGCGATGCCAAGGTCGCCGCGCACCTGCCCAGCGAATGCGAATACCGGGTGCACCATGCCGACGGATCGTGGCGTTCGGTCCTGCAGCGGAGCCAGGGCATCTATTCGCCAAGCGGGGAGGTGGTGGCCGTCGAGGGATTCATTGTCGACGTCACCGAGCGGCTGAAGATCGAGCAGCAGCTGCGCGAAGCCCAGCGCATGGATGCGATCGGCCGGCTGACCGGCGGGCTGGCGCACGATCTCAACAACTATCTCGCGGTCATCATGGGCAATCTCGACATGCTGGCGGACCGCACGCACGTCGATCCCGAAGTGCCGAAGCTGATCGACGGCGCGATCGGCGGCGCGGTGCGCGGCGCGGAGCTGACGCGCAGCCTGCTTGCCTTCTCGCGCCGCCAGCCGCTCGATCCCAAACTCACCGATGCGGGCCACAGGATCGGCGAGGTCGTGAAGCTGCTCAAGCGCGCGATCGGCGAGAGGATCGTGATCGAATTCGAAGCCGCCCCGGGTCTCCGGCAGGTCGAGATCGATGGCGCACAGCTCGATAGCTGCATCGTCAATCTGGCCAACAATGCCCGCGATGCCATGCCGGATGGCGGCAAACTCAGGATCGCGGTGTGCAACGTTGCGACCGGTGGCGACGACGGGCCGGTGGGCGACCATGTTCTGATCCAGCTCGCCGACAACGGCTCGGGCATGAGTTCCGAGACCATGGAGTAGGCCTTCGAGCCTTTCTTCACGACCAAGGGGCCGAGCCACGGCACGGGACTGGGCCTCAGCATGGTGCACGGCTTCGTGCATCAGTCCGGCGGCGTCATCCGCATGACGAGCACCATCGGCGGCGGCACCACCGTGCGCATCTTCCTGCCGCGTGTGGTCGGAGCCGTGGTCGCCTCTGTGGGACAGCCAAAAGGTCCGCCGCCCGCCGTCGGCAGCGAGAGCATCCTCCTGGTCGAGGACAACGAACATGTGCGCGCGACGGTGATCGGGCAGCTCACCTCGCTCGGTTACAGCGTGGCCGAGGCCGAAAGCGGCGACGCTGCCGTCATCCCGCTCGAGCGCAACGGCGCCGGCATCGATCTTGTGATCACCGACATCGTCATGCCGGGTCGAATCGACGGTTATGCGCTCGCCAGGCTGGTGCTCCAGCGCTGGCCGAACAAGAAGGTGCTTCTGATGTCGGGATTCTCCGCCACCGCCGAGGAGCTCGAAGAGCAGGCCAGGGGGGGCCATGCTGCGCAAGCCCTACCGCAAAGTCGAGCTGGCGCGCGCCGTACGCGCTGCGCTGGCGGACTAGCGCCGCTCGAAATCGATGCGTTCGTCGACCGGCAATCCCAGCAGGTGGCGGCGCAAGCAATCGAGCCCGAGTTCGGCCGCGCCGACGCGCACCCAGTCGCGGCCGCCCAGCATCCGCGCCTGCCGCGAAACCGTGCCGAGCACATCGGCGATGCCGACGCAGATCGTGCCGCCGAAATCCGGCCGGTCGGCGCCGTCGTCGAGCTGGATCAGCACGGCGAGCGCGTGACTGGCGCCGCTCGTCGTCCGCAGGTCGGCGGCCGCAGTCGCCGCAGCCTCGGGCGAGACGCCGGCCGACAGATCGCGCGTGATCACGCCGCGCTTGAACACCGACTCGGCTCCGGCCAGCGGTGCGATCCGGGCGGCGATGTGGCCGCCCGTGTAGGTCTCCGCCACTGCAAGCGTATGTCCGCCTTCGCGCAGCCGGGCGAGAATCACACCCTCGAGCGTCTGCTCGTCCTCGGCGATGATGAAATTGCCGAGACGGCGGCGCACTTCGGCCTCGACCGGCGCGAACCTCGCCATCAGGTCGGCCTCGGTGGCGCCGCGCGCGGCGAGTTTGGTCTCGAGCTGCGGGTAGTGCGCCTGGAAACCGAGCTTGATGTCGGAGCCCTGCTTCAGCGCCTCGATGCCAGCCAGCATCTCGTCGGCGCGCGATTCGCCGATGCCGAAGGTGTGGAAGCGCTTGAGCTTGGTCACGCCCTGGATGCCGCTGAGCTTGAGAAGGCGCGGGATCACCTGCTCGTCGAGCATGCGGTGCATCTCGCGCGGCACGCCGGGCGTGAACAGGAAGCGCGCCTTGCCGATGGTGATGGCGAAGCCGCAGGCCGTGCCGATGGGATTGTCGATGAACTCGGCATTGGCCGGCAGCATCGCCTGTTTCTTGTTGTTGGCCGGCATGACGCGCCCGCGCCGGGCGTAGGACTCCGCCATGCGCGTCATCCAGTAGTCGCTCAGCACCAGTTCGACGCCGGCGGCCTGGGCCGCCACCTCCTGCGAGAGATCGTCGACCGTGGGACCCAGCCCGCCATTGACGATGACGGCGTCGGCGCGCTCCCCCGCCTGGCGAAAGGCCGCCAACAGGCTTTCGCGGTCGTCGCCGACGGTGGTGCCCCAATGGACGCCGAGGCCGACATCGGCCAGGCGGCGGGCCATGTGGCTGTAATTGGTGTTGATGGTCTTGCCGGTGAGGATCTCGTCGCCGGTACAGAGGATTTCAATGCGCATGAGCGCCAGTATCCCGGCAAACGGCCGCCGCCTCAATGCCGGGCGTGAACAAACAGGAAGGCGAGCGGTGCGGTCAGGAGCGGTACCAGCGTCATGAGATGGAAGGCGTTGATGTAGCCGATCATGCTGGCTTGACGCTGCATCTCGGCCGCCAGCCGTGCTTCGACCTGGTTCGCGCCGAGATAGCTGAAGGTCGTGATCCAGGGGGTGATCAGATCGCGGGCGAAGACGTTGAGCGAGCTCGAGAGATCGACGCTCGCGGTGGCCGCGGAGTGCGCGAACACGATCAGGATCATCGACACGAAGACGCTGCTGCCCAGCATGCGGATCAGCGAGAAGATGGCGTTGCCCTGGGTCAGGAGCGGCGTCGGCATGGTCGAGAAGGCGAGCACCGCCATCGGCGTGTAGGACAGCCCGAACCCCAAGCCGTGCAGCATGTTGCTGAACATCACGTCGCTTGCCGTCAGGTTGATGTCGAAGGAGCCCATCCAAAGGCCGGCGACGGCCTGGATGGCGAGGCCGAGGAAGAGACAGAGGCGGGGATTGTGGCGGGTGAGGTGGGCGACGACGCAGAACGAGGCGAGATTACCCAGCCCGCGCGAGGCGATCAGGTAGCCGATGAGGTTCTCGGGATAGCCCTGCAGCTCCTGCAGCAGCGGCGGGAACAGCACCATCGGCGTGTATTGCAGCATGCCCATGATCAGGCAGACGGCGATACCGACCGAGAAATTGCGGTCGCGAAAGATCGCGGCCTCGAACAGGGGGGCGCGCGCCGTCGCCATGTGGATGGCGAACATGCCGAAGAACACCGCCGCCGTGCCACATTCGACGGCGGTCTCGGCTGAGTCGAACCAGTCGTTGCGCTGGCCGCGGTCGCACAGCAGTTGGGCCGCGGCGATGGCGATGGCGATGAAGACGAAGCCGGTATAGTCGAAGCGCGGCGCCGTGCCCTTCTCCCGGTCGGTGAGGGCAAACAGCGCGCAGGTGCCGGCGGCGATGCCGAGTGGCAGGATGAGGAAGAACGTCCAGCGCCAGTTGAGCAACTCGGTGACCAGCCCGCCGAAGGTCGGCCCCAGGATCGGACCCAGGACGCCGCCCACGCCCCACATCATGATTATGAAGGGGTGCTGGCTGCGGTGGAAGCTCGCCAGCAGGATGGTCTGGCCCATGGGAAAGATCGGCGCGCCGAAGGCGCCCTGGACGATGCGCAAGGCGAGCAACGCCTCCAGAGAATCGACTAGGCCGCACAGCATCGACGCCGCGGTGAAGCCCACCACCGAGCAGACCATCAGGGTGCGCCAGCCGAGCGTGGCGGCCAGCCAGCCGGTGAGCGGCGTGGCAATGGCGGTGGCCACGAGATTGAAGGTCAGCACCCAGGAAATCTGGTCCTGGGTCGCCGACAGGGCGCCCTTGAGCTGCGGCAGGATCACGGTGACGCTGGTCGCCGTGAGACCGAACAGGATCGTCGTGAATTGCACCGACAGCAGGATCAGCCACTGTCGGCCGGAAATGGATCCCATTTGATGGATGGTAGGCCCGCCCCGGTGGCGGGCAAAGCGCTAGCATCAGGTGCGAAACCGCGATTTGCGCAGCGATACCGCCAACCGCTAACGTCAGGCCAATCCAGGGGGAAACTCGAATGACCATTCTGACATCAGACCTTCGCGAAACGCTGGCCCGCGTCGGCACGTCGACGCTGACCGGCGTGCTGAACCGCCGGGGCCTGCGCAGCATGACGCTGTTCGACGTCTGGCCGATGCGGCCCGAGCAGCCGGCGATGGTGGGCATCGCCTTCACCATGCGGTTCATTCCCTCGCGTGAGGACAAGGACGGGCCGACCTCGACCAGCCGCTCGATGGTCCAGCCGCAGGCGATGGAGGAGTGCCCGCCCGGCCATGTTCTGATGATCGATTCGCGCGGCGACTCGCGCGCGGCCTCGTCCGGCGACCTCTATATCGGCCGGCTGAAGGCGCGGGGCGCGGCGGGCATCGTGACCGATGGTGGCTTCCGCGACACCAACGGCGTGTTCAAGACCGGGCTGCCGGCCTACCACCGCCGCCCGAGCTCGCCGCCCAGCCCGATCGCGCACCGGCCGGTCGACCTGCAGCTGCCGATCGGCTGTGGCGGCGTGGCGGTCTATCCCGGCGACATCGTGGTCGGCGATCGCGACGCCGTCCTGGTGATCCCGCCCGACATCGTCGAGGCGGTCGCCGAGGAGGCGCTGAAGAACTACGAGTACGAGAGCTGGGCGGAACTCGAGGTCGCCAAGGGCCGATCGCTCAAGGGCCTGTTCCCGGTCGCCGGCGACGAGGCCAAGCGCGACTACGAGGAGTGGAAGAAAAAGAAGGGCAGCTGAGGGGACGTTGCGATGCCGACCTTTGCCAACGACTTAGTCTACGAATTCGTCACGCTGCTCGTCATCCTCGACCCGTTCGCGACCATCCCGATCTTCCTCGGCGTTACGGCAGGACTGGCCCGGCGACAGTCGCTGAAGATCGCGGCCTATGCCTTGGGCGTGTCCTTCCTCGTGCTGCTGTTCTTCATCCTGCTCGGCCAGCATCTCCTGGACGCACTCAAGATTCCGATGGCGACGTTTCAGTTGGCGGGCTCCATCGTCCTGCTGATGTTCGCGCTGAAAATGATCATGGGCCAGCTCAGAGAGGACGCCGCCGCCATTCCGGCCGATGCGACGCCGCTCGAGCGCGCGGTCTATCCCCTGGCGTTCCCCGGCATCGCCGGCACGGGCGCCATGCTGACCGTCGTCATGCTCACCGACAACCACACGCGCAATTTCGCCGAGCAGGCGATAACGACGGGCATCCTGCTGATCTGCATGCTGCTCTTCTTTGGCGTGTTCGCGGCGGCCAGTCTCATCTACCGCGCGGTCGGCCGACCCGGCGTCGAGGTCATCACCCGTGTCTTCGGCCTGATCCTGGCGAGCCTCGCGGTGAAAAACCTGATCACCGCGATCAAGCTCAGCTTCGGGCTCACTTGAGCCCCCTTTACTTCAACTCGGCGCAAAACTCCTGGATGCGCCGGCAGCCTTCGCGGATGCTTTCGATGTCGGTGGCGTAGGAAATGCGGAAATAGGGGCTCATGCCGTAGGCCGCGCCCTGCACCGTGGCGACATGCTTTTCCTCCAGCAGCGCCGTCACGAAATCGGTGTCGGTCTTGATGACCTTGCCCTTCGGTGTCGTCTTGCCGATGCAGCCCGCGATGTTGGGGAACACGTAGAACGCGCCTTCGGGCTTGTGGCAGGTGATGCCCTTGGCCTGGCGCAGCATGGCGACCACCTCGTTGCGCCGATTGGCGTAGTCGTCGCGGTGCGACTGGATCAGATCCTGCGGGCCTTCGAGCGCGGCCAAGGTGGCGGCCTGGCCCACGGTCGAGACGCCGCCGGTCGCCTGGCCCTGCATGTTGTTCATGGCGACGATCAGCGTTTTCGGGCCGCCGGCGTAGCCGACGCGCCAGCCGGTCATGGCGTAGGCCTTGGAGGCGCCGTTCACCGTGAGCGTGCGCTCCTTGAGCTGCGGCTCGACGGCGGCGATCGAATGGAATTCCGCACCGTCGTAGCGCAGATGCTCGTAGATCTCGTCGGCCATGATCATGACGTGCGGATGCTTCAGCAGCACGTTGGCGATCTCGCGCATCTGGGCGAAGCTGCAGATCGCGCCGGTCGGGTTGTTGGGGAAATTGATCACCACCCATTTCGTCCGGGGCGTGATCGCGGCCTCGAGGTCGGCGGCGCGCAGCTTGAACTGGTTGTTCTCCGGGCACGACACCGCCACCGGTACGCCGCCGCAGAGCTTCACCTGGTCGGCGTAGCTGATCCAGCCGGGCGAGGGGATGATGACCTCGTCGCCCGGGTTCACGCTGGCCATGGTGGCGCCGAACATGATCTGCTTGGAGCCGTTGGAAATCATGATCTCCTCGATCGCGTAATCGAGGTTGTTGTCGCGCCTGAACTTGCGCTGCACCGCCTCTTTCAGCGCGCGCTGGCCGTCCTGCGGCGGGTATTTGGTATCGCCGGCCAGTGCCGCCTTGTTCGCCGCCTCGATGGCGTGCGGCGGCGAGCGGAAGTCGGGCTCGCCCGACGACAGCCCCACGATCTTGACGCCTTGCGCGCGCAGTTCGCGCACCTTGCGCGTCATCGCCGCCGAGGCGGACATCTGGACATTCTTGAGTCGGTCGGCCGTCTGGAACTGGAACATTTGCCCCCCAAAGAGGGGTTGTTCTTAGGCCAATTTGGTGCGGATTTCGATTCCGCCCTTCAGGGTCAGCGTGACGGGCGTTCGCTCCGCGATGTCGGCCATGCGCGCCCGCTGGGCGTACATGCTCAGCGTGATCGCGGTGCAGGCGGCAAGGGCGGAGGTCAGCAGGTCGTAGGGCGCGGGCCCGCTGTCCTTGCCGCCAAGCTCGGGGCCTTCGTCGGCCTTGAGCTCGTGATGTCCGGTCTTGATCAGGGTGGCGTAGTTCGTCGTCCCGATGCTTGCCCGCGCGTGCGCCATTGCTGCTCCGATCCTGCTCCCTATCGAGCAGGCCCAGTCTTTACACGCCAACGGCTCGGGAATGAACGGCGCTTAAAAGTGCTTCTTGCGTCCGGCGACTTTCTTCGCGGCCTTCTTGACGGCGCTCTTGGTCTTGGAGATCGCCTTGCGCGCGGTCTTCTTGACCGCCTTCTTCTTGAACGAGACCGCCCGCTTCGCGCTCTTGATCGCGCCGCGGCCGGCTTTCATGATGCTCTTGCGGGCCGATTCTTCCGCCCTGACGACGGCCGGTGGGCTGAGGATGCCCAGGATGGAATCCTTGAGATCGACCGCGGCGTCCGTGACCGAGCCGACGATTGTGCGCTTCGCCATCTGTGCTGTGCCTCCGAGCAAACGATGTCCTGCAAACGCAAAACATCCCCGAAGGTTGCGTCAAACGAGATTTATGAACGCCTGCCCGGCGCCGCGCACGCGTACTTCGCCGATCACGACGCCGCCAACCGCATCGGCGATCGTCGGCGCGACGTCAGCCGGTACGGCGGCCAACAGGCCTCCCGCGGTCTGTGGATCGAATAGCAGCGGCAGGTTGGGATGCTGCGCCATCCGCTCCATGCCGTCGATCATGTGGCGCGCGCGCAAATTCTCCGGCTGCAGCGAGCTGGCGAAGCCCTTGGCAAAAAGTTCCGCCGCGCCGGCGAGCGCCGGTAAAGCATCGAGTGCAAGGTCGACCGAAACCTCGTCTGCGGTGGCGCGGATCATCTCGGTGAGGTGACCGGCCAGGCCGAAGCCGGTGACGTCGGTGCAGGCGTGCGCGCCGGCCTTCACGAACTGCTCGGCCGCGTGCGAGGAGGGCTGGCGCATCGAGGCCAGCGCCTCGGCGATCCAGGTGCCGCGGGCGGCACCACGCATGGCAGCGGCGAAGATCACGCCGGTGCCCAGCGGCTTGGTCAGCACCAGCCGGTCGCCCGGCCGCAAGCCGCCCTTGCGCAGGGCGTTTATCGGCCTGACCAGGCCGTTCACCGAGAAGCCGAGGGCCGCTTCCGGCCCTTCGCCGGAATGGCCGCCGATCAGGGCGCAGCCGGCTTGGTCGAGCACGTGCCGTGCCCCGGACAGGAGCTGGAAGAGATCCTCCTCCACCAGCCGCTCGGCGGCGGCCGGCACGATGGCCAGCGCCAGTGCGCTATGCGCCCGCGCGCCCATCGCCCAGACGTCGCCCAGCGCATGCACGGCGGCGATCTCGCCGAAGACGAAGGGATCGTCGATGAAGGTGCGGAAGAAATCGACCGACTGGACCAGTGCCTGTCCCGCCGGTACCTCGATCATTGCGGCATCGTCGGCCGCGTCGAGGCCGATCGTCACGCCCACCCCCGGCGAGGGACCGAGCCGCGCCAGAACCCGCGCCAGCACCGTGGCGCCGACCTTGGCGCCGCAGCCGCCACAGCGCATGCCGATATCGGCGAGCAGGCGGCGGGCCTCAGCGTCAGCCAGCGCCGGATCGGGCGGCGCGGTCGGCGCCGCCATTATGCGCTTGGGAAACTCCCGGTACATGCGCATCCACTTGCGGTCGATATGGTCTTTCCAGCGCCATACCCAGGCGCCCTCGGCCGCCCAGGGGCCGCGAGTCGCCACGGCATGGTCGTCGCCCGTGCCGATGATCGAAAGATAGCGGCGCTGCGGGGCGAAGGGTTTCACCTGCTGGCCAAGCAGCGTGCGGCGCAGGTTGTCGGCGAGCGGTGGGCCCTGGCGGACAGCGAAGACGCCGGCCTTGGGACGGGGATGGGCCACCACCGTGGCGCAATCGCCGACGGCGAAAATGTTCGGGTCGCTGACCGAGTGCAGCGCCGGCTCAACGGCAATGAAGCCCTGCGGGTCGAGCGCCAGGCCGGTGTCGGCAAACCACGCCGCGGCGGTCGCCTCGGTGACCACGAACGCGTGGTCGGCCTCGACGCGCTGGAGGGTTTCCAGGATGACGGCGTCGTGCTCGATCGCGATGACGCCCTTGTTCTCGATCAGGCCGATGCGGCGGCGGGCGAAAACCGCCCGCATCTTGCGGCGCGCCCAGGCGGACTGCCCGGCCAGGATCTCGCCGCGCGTCACCAGCGTGACGGCGATCGCTGCGTCGCTCGCGGTGCGGTGCAGCCGGCGATCGATGGCCATCGCCAGCTCGACGCCGCCGGCGCCGCCGCCGACCACGGCGACGCGCAGCGGCCCCTGCCCGTGGCGGACATGGGCGAGGAAGGCCATCCAGCGCAGGCCGAGTTCGGCGATGGGCTTCACCGGTGTCGCATGCTCGGCGGCGCCGGGGATGGCGCCCATGCTGGGCGAGGAGCCGACATCGAGCGACAACAGGTCGTAGGAGACCGGCGCCCGGTCGCGCAGCATGACCTGCTGGCCGGCGCGGTCGATGCCGACGGCCTCGGCCTGGATGAAGCGCACGCCGGAATGGGCGGCAAGCCGGGCAAGGTCGATATGGCACTCGTCGAAGTCGTATTGGCCGGCCACGAAGCCTGGGATCATGCCGGAGTAGGGCGTCTCGACATCGCGGCCGATCAGGGTCAGCCGGACCCCCGGCATCGGGCGCATTCCGAAGCTTTTGACGACATGGACGTGGGCATGCCCGCCACCGACCAGCACGAGGTCCTTGAGAAAAGGTGTGGCCTGCATGGCCTTTCCTATATCCGATCGGCCGGGGGAACGGCAGCGGGCCACCGGGGCTCTATTAAAAGATGTTGTATATCAATTCATTAAGTCATTCACCTCAAGTTATTTTGGAACTGCCCATGGCTCCCATACCCGCCTTTACCTCGCATCAGGGCTTCGTCGGCAGCCGTACGGCGCGGACTCTGGCCGAAACGGCGCGCTCGCCTTGGGCGCTGTCATGGCCGCTGGGCATCGGGCTCGCGGTGTTCGTCTGCCCGCTCAACATCGAGGGCCTGCCGCTGCTGGCCGATCCGGACAGCCACTGGCACATCGCCATCGGCAAATGGATCCTCGTCAACGGCACCGTGCCGACCGTCGACGGCTACTCGCACACCTTCTTCGGCCGGCCGTGGATCGCCAAGGAATGGCTGTCGCAGACCCTGCTGGCCGGCGCCTACGAACTCGGCGGTTGGAGCGCGGTCGCAGCCCTGTGCGCCGCCGCGATCGGCTTTGCCTTCGCTCTGATGATGCGGCTGCTGCTGCGCGACATCCGTCCGCTGCCGGCCGCCTTGTTCACCATTGCCGCCATCGTCATGTGCGCGCCGCACTTTCTTGCCCGCCCGCATGTGCTCGCCTTCCCCGTCATGCTGATCTGGGTCGCGGGCCTGGTGCGTGCCGTCGAGGAGCGCCGCATCCCCGATCCGATCCTGCTGCTCGCCATGCTGCTGTGGGCCAATCTGCATGGCGGCTTCACGCTCGGCCTGGTGTTGTGCGGCGCCTTTGCACTGGAAGCGTTGACCACGGCGCGCGACGCCGAGGAGCGCTCCTTCCTGCTGGTCGAGTGGGCCAAGTTCACCGCTGCCGCTGTGCTGGTTGCCTGCATCACGCCCTACGGCCCCGAGTCGATCCTCGTCACCTTCCGCATCTTCGATCTCGGCGATGCGCTAAACATGATCAGCGAATGGAAGTCGCCCGACTTCCAGAGCCAGCCGCTGCAGGAGGTGATCCTGCTGGTCGGGCTTTATGCCTGCCTGTCGCGCGGCCTCAAACTGCCGCTGGTACGGCTGCTGATCATCATCGGCCTGGTTCACCTTTACCTCCGGTACGCGCGCAACGCCGAGCTGCTGGCCATTCTGGCGCCGCTCGTCATCGCGCCGGTCCTGGCCCGCCAGTGGCCGGCGCTGCGGCCGAACTACGAGGCACTGACAGGTTCGACCTTGATGCAGCGCATGGCCGAGATGGGCCGGCTGGCCGGCGCCAGGGCGATCGCGCTTTGCCTCCTGCTGATGCTGGTCTTCGCCGCCGGCATGACGCGCTTTGCCACCATCCGGCCGCCCGAGGCGACGACCCCGGCCGCGGCGTTCGACTATATCCGCGAGGCCAATCTGCACGGCCCGGTGTTCAACCATTACGGCTTTGGCGGCTTCCTGATCCACGCCGGCATCCCGACTTTCATCGACGGCCGCGGCGAGCTCTATGGCGGTGAGTTCATCAAGCACTATGTCGAGGCCATCAGCCTGCGCGGCGACACCTCGCTCGAGCAGATGCTCGATCAATACAAGATCGAATGGACGTTCCTGCTCAAGGACCAGGCGGCCAACCGGCTGCTGGCGCGCCTGCCCGGCTGGAAGCACGCGTATACGGACGACACGGCGACGATCTACGTCCGTCGACGCTAACTCCTGAGCAAAATCCACGTGCAGGTGCCGAGCGCGCAGAGCTTGCCCGCGTCGGTATAGAGCGCCGTTCCCGAATAGAGCTTGCGGCCCTCGGCGCCGATGCGCCAGCCGACCACGGCGCAGCGCTCGCCGACGCGCGGCCGGTCCATCACCTTCACCGTCATGCGGCCGGTCAGCGCCGGGCGGAGATCGTCGGGATCCTGCGCGGCGAAGGCGCCGGGACAGTCGAGCGTACCCCACACGAACTCCGGCCTGATGCGGCCCGTTGCGTCGGCATGGTTGGCGTGCGGCAGGTAGCAGGAGAGCGAATGGCCGGGCTGCGGACCGGCGAGGCCAAGCACGCGCAGGCCATCACCCACGGCGCGGCCGCGGCCGCAGACGATGCACTCGCCGAAGTCGCTTTCCGGCGGACTGCCGCCTTCCTCGCCGAAGCGCAAAACCTCGTCCCAATCGGTGGGTGCAGGCGGCGGCGCGAGGTGATCGACCGAGCCGGCGCGCGCCTCGCAGACCAGCGTCTCGCCGTCGTGCAGCAGCAGCGCGCCGTCGGCGCCGCGCGACAGGGTCATCGCCGTCTCGATCGGCACGGGCGCGCGCAGCGTGATCTCGACCGCACCGTTGCCGCCAAAGCGATTGGCCATCATGCCGCCGACATAGCCGCCGTTGCCCGAGAGCCGCGGTCCGTTGAAGCCCGCGGGAATGATCAAGGTGTCGTTCATGCGCTGCAGAAACTGCCGCGCGCATGCACGCGGCGCAAGCCTGCCGGCTCGCCAAGCGGCTTGCGAAAAGCGCGCCGCACCGCCAAGGATGAATGAGATGAATCGGATGGTCGTGCCCTGGCTGCTGGTGGCGTTGTGCTTCGTCTTGGGCGTCGCCAGCCGGTCGATCAGCGACTCCTTCACCGTCTTTGTGCCCGAGCTCGAACGGGCGTTTGGCGCCAGCCGCAGCTCGGTGACGCTGATCTACAGCTTCGCTCTGCTGGTCGGCGGCATCGGCGCATTCCTGACCGGCTGGATCGCCGACCGCTTCGGGTTGCGTGTGCTCACCGTGCTTGGCATGTCGGCCGCGGCGTTGGCGACGGTCAGCGCCTCGATGGCCACCCACATCTGGCACCTCCATCTTGGCCTCGGGATCGTCATGGGCTTCGCCAGTGCAGCCCTTGGCGGCGTGCTGAGTTCGTCGCTGGTCGGTCGCTGGTTTCCCGCGCGCCGTCTCGGCGTCGCCATGGCGGTCGCCTGGTCGTCGACCGGCGTCGGCGCCATCATCACCTTTCCGCTCGCCGAGCACCTGATCGCGACCGAGGGCTGGCGGCAGGCCTACGTCGTCTTTGCCTGGGCGAGCGCGGTGTTCGTTCCGCTGCTGCTGTTCCTGCCGTGGCGGCGCATCGAGCGCGGCGCGCCGGGGCTGATGCCGGCCCGTATGTCCGACGCGCCCGGGCCGACCGTGTCTGAGGCCCTGCGCGAATGGCCGTTCTGGGCGCTGACCTCGTCCTTCGCGCTCACCTCGATCGGCATCTTCGCGCTGGTGCCGCAGGGCATGGTCTACCTGCTCGAGCGCGGCATCGAGGGCGGGCACGCCGCACGTGCGCTCGCGGTCGCGGGTGTTTTGGCGCCGCTCGGCCTGATCGGCTTCAGCTGGCTGGCCGACCGCGGCGGTCGCAAGCTGGCAGCGATCCTGGCCTATGCCTGCTCGATCCTGGGCATCGGCGCGCTCGCCCTGGTGCGCGGACCCAACGACGATTTCTGGCTATGGACCTTCGTGCTGCTGTTTGGCGGAAGCCAAGGCTCGCGCGGCCCGATGATCTCGACACTGGCGACACTGCGCTATCGCGGCGCCCATTTCGGCCGCATCTACGGCATGATCAGCATCGGCATGGGCCTGGGCTGCTTCTTCGGCGCTTGGGTGGGTGGTTTGCTGCACGACTGGACCGGCGGCTACACCGCCATCTTCATCCTCTCGGCGGGCTCACTTGCGCTGGCAGCGGCCTCGCTTGGCTCCGAAGCCGGCGCACGCGAACGACTGTCGCGCCCGCCGCTGCTACCCAGCTAGAGAATCGCCGTGTGCACCAGGTTGGCGACCTGGTCGAGCCGCTTGCTGTGCCAGGGATCGGGCACACGGCTGTTGGTGATGTAGGCGAACGACACGCCAGAGTCGGGGTCGCCCCAGCAATACGACGTGCCGACGCCGCCATGGCCGAAGGCGCGCGGACTGGCGAAGCCGCCCAGGCCGCGCACGTTCTCCGTCGTGCCACGCAGATGGGGCCCCAGGCCGCGATGCATCGGCATGCCCATGAACTCATCGGGCCGATCGCCGGTGTGGTTGCGGATGGCGTATTGCAGCAGGCGCGGCGATACGATGCGCGTGCCGGCCAGTTCACCGCCGGCCAGCATCATCTGATAGAGCGCGGCCATGGCGCGCGCCGTGCCGTAACCGCCGCCGCCCGGCGCCCCGGCCTTGCGCCAGTCCTTGGCATTGGCGTCGGGATCGGGCTGCATGCCGCCCTTTTCGACAGGCTGGTGCATGTCGGAGGTGCGCGCGAACTCCGCCTCGGGCAGGCCGACATAGAGATCGCGCCCGAGGCCGAGCGGCTCGATCACCAGCTCGCGGATGACGTCGCGGAAATCCTTGCCCGTCACCGCCTCGATCAGCATGCCCAGCGTCCAGTGGGCGCTGAGGCCATGATAGTGGACCTTCGAGCCCGGCGACCATTCCAGCGCAAAGTCGTTCACGACCTCGCGCAGGCGCTTGTGATCGGCCCATGCATCCTTGCCGACGACGGCGTTGGGAAAGCCGCCCTGGTGGGTGATGACCTGCAGTACCGTGATGTTGGCTTTGGAATTCTTGCGGAACTCCGGCACGTGGTCGGAGATCTTGTCGGAGAACGAGAAAGCGCCGCGCTCGGCCAGCGCCCACAGCGCTACGGCGGTCACCACCTTGGTGTTGGAATAGAGCAGCCACAGCGTGTCGTCCGACGCGGCGCGCGGCGCCGGCGCCGTCGTGGCATTGCCGAAGCTCTCGAACAGGCCGAGCTTGCCGTGCCGGGCGAGCGCGATCTGGCAGCCGGGATAGCGGCCGTCCTTGATGTGGCCGCGGATCAGATCGCGCAGCCGGTCGATCTGTCCGGTGCGGATGCCGAGCGAGGCGAGGTCGGTTGTGGGCAGGGGAAACGAGATCGAAGCGTGCGCCCTGATGTCGGCGTCCATGGTGATTTCCCCGAAGCTGCTGCGGTGCCCGATATTGCGACGATATTATCGTCCGGTGTCACGCCGATGACACGCCTTCGCTTGCCCTAAAACCGCCATGTGAACGGGGTTATCGATATATTGTGTTTCCGGAAAACCTTGGCCACAATGCGAGGCATGTTGGATCGTCGGGACTTCCCTAGTACGCCCTGCCAACGGCGCCTCACTCAAAGGTGGGGGAGCTAGCCGTGATGCCCGGTCTTGAGTCCTGCCATGCGCTGGTCCTCAACGCCGACTTTCGGCCGCTCTCGTATTTTCCTCTCTCGATCTGGTCGTGGCAGGACGCGGTGAAAGCGGTGTTCCTCGATCGCGTCAGCGTGATCTCGGAGTACGAGCGCATCATCCACAGCCCATCCTTCGAGATGCGGCTGCCGAGTGTGATCGCCCTCAAGGAGTACGTGCCGGCGGCGCGGCGGCCGGCCTTCACGCGGTTCAACGTCTTCCTGCGCGACCGCTTCAACTGCCAGTATTGCGGTGGCGATTTCGCGACCTCGACGCTCACCTTCGACCACGTTGTGCCGAAGTCGCGCGGCGGACGCACGAGCTGGAACAACGTCGTCACCGCCTGCAGCCCATGCAATCTGCTCAAGGGCAACAAGCTCCTGCGCGAGATCGGCATGTCGATCGAGCGCGCGCCCATGGAGCCGACGACGACCGAGCTGCAGGAGAACGGCCGCGCCTTCCCGCCCGGCTACCTGCATGAAAGCTGGCGCGACTTTCTCTATTGGGACAGCGAGCTCGAGCAAAGTTAGTGCATTCATATGCACGGTTCAGAAAAGACGATCATCGCGCGACTGGAGTCGCGCGCCCCCAGCTTCAAAACCGCGTCGAGAGCCAGATGGCGAGGCGCGAGCCCGCCTTGATCGCGGCCGTCAGCGGCCGGTAGCCGGTCGCCTGCTCGGCGCCCGAGGCCAGCGCCTCGTCGCGGTGGGCGAGCTCGTCGGCGCGGAATTTCTCGATGGTGGCGCGCAGCGGCGCCTCGTCGTCGCCCAGCACGTCGGCCTGTTTGGCGTAGTGCTCGTCGATCGTTTCCTCGACCGCGACCGTGCAGGCCATCGCAGCCTTCTCGCCCATCAACGCGGTCGCCGCACCAAGTGCAAAGCCCGCGACACTCCACAGCGGCGACAGCAGTGTCGGCCGCACACGGCGCTCGGCGATCAGGCGGTTAAAAGTCCTGCTGTGCTCGCGCTCGGCCTTGGCCATCTGCGCGATCTTGCGGCCGGCGGCGCCATTCAGCCGGCCGGTCCAGCGAAGTGCGGCGAGCTGGCCCTCGTAGATACGCACGGCGCCGAACTCGCCGGCCTGGTCGACGCGGATGATGCGCTCGACCGTCTGGCGCGCATCCGGATCGCCGGGATTGCGGATTTCAGCCGTGCGCCGGGTATTGCTCATTTCTGCTCGCGGACCCAGGTGGCGACGCCGCTCGACAGCACGAAGGCGAATGCCGCCGAGATCACGGCGTTCCATGCCGCCATCGACAGGCCCCACATCGACCACGCCGTCTCGTCGCAGCGCACCATCTTGGTGGAAAACAGGCGGCGCTTGAGTTCCTCGGCCGACAGGCCCGTGGGAATGCTGCCGGTGCAGCTCTGCGGGCCCGCCCACCAGCGATACTCGACGCCGGCATGATAGATGCCGACCGCCGAGGTGGCGATCAGTGCGGCGGTGGCGATCATCACCAGCACCAGCGCCAGCCGCGGGTAACGGTAGGAGGCGAGCGCACCGGCGCCGGCGACGACGGCCACGATGTGCGGATAGCGCTGCCAGTGGCAGAGCTCGCAAGGCGGCAACTGCAGGACATACTGGAAATAGAGGGCGCCCAGCATCAGGGCGCCGCTGCCCAGGAAGGCGAGGATGCCCAGCCGGCTCGGCAGCGGGATCGCTTGCAGGTTCATGGACTTATCTTAGCGCAGGCTCTGTGGCGCGAGCAGGGCAGAGTGTCTCAGAACAGATAGCGGAAGGCCACGAACCCGCCGACCAGCGCGATCAGGAAGACCCAGGTCACCAGCGTCAGGCGCTTTTCGATGAAGGCGCGGATCGGCTCGCCGAACTTCCACAGCAGAGCCGCCACCGCGAAGAAGCGCACGCCGCGGGTGAGGATCGAGGCCCAGACGAAGGTGAAAAGGTCGAAGTGTGCGGCGCCCGAGGCAATGGTGACCAGCTTGTAAGGGATTGGCGTCAGGCCCTTGATCAGGATGATCCAGGTTCCGTACTGGTCGAAGCCGACGCGGAATTTATCCAGGCCGTTCTGCATCCCGTATGTCTTCACCACCCAGGCGCCGATCGTCTCGAAGAAGTAGAAGCCAATCGCGTAGCCCAGCAGGCCACCTAACACCGAGCAAACGGTACAGACCAGGGCGATGGTGAAGGCCTTGCGGCGGTTGGCCAGCACCATCGGCACCAGCATGACGTCCGGCGGGATGGGAAAGAACGAGCTTTCAAGGAAGGAGACCACGCCCATGGCCGGAATGGCGTGGCGGTGGCCGGCGAGGGCGATGACCCAGTCGTAGAGGCGACGCAGCATGTGGCGTCTTTAGCAGACTATTCGGCCGCCTGCTTCAATTGCGTTGGCACCGTCTCGCCGGCGAACAACGCCGCGCGTGCTGCCTCGTACTCGGCTTTGAGCCGCGCCACGATCTCGGCTGCCGGAGGTGCATCGAAGATCTGGCCGACGCCCTGGCCCGCGCCCCAGATGTCGCGCCACGCCTTGGCCTTTGAATTGTCGCCCGAGGCGAAGTTCATCTTGCTCTTGTCGGCTTCCGGCAGGGCGTCGGGATCGAGGCCGGCGGCGGCGACGCTCTTCTTCAGGTAGTTGCCGTGCACGCCGGTGAAGAGGTTGGTGTAGACGATCTCCTCACCGCTTGAGTCGATGATGCACTGCTTGTTGCCGTCGGTGGCATTGGCTTCCTTGGCGGCGATGAAGCGCGTGCCGAGATAGGCGAGGTCGGCGCCCATCGCCTGGACCGCCAGCACCGAGGCGCCATTCGCGATCGAGCCCGAGAGCAGGATGCAGCCGTCGTAGAACTGGCGCACTTCCGGCACCAGCGCGAAGGGCGACAGCCGGCCGGCATGGCCGCCGGCGCCGGCGCAGACGAGAATGAGGCCGTCGACGCGGGCCTGCAGGGCGCGCTTGGCGTGCGTGATATTGGTGACGTCATGGAACACCAGGCAGCCATAGCGCTTGGCCGACTTCACCACGTCGTCGGGTGCGCGCAGCGAGGTGATCTGGATCGGCACCTTGTATTTCTCGCAGAGGTCGACGTCGTGCTGCAGGCGGTCGTTGGAGCTGTGCACGATCTGGTTCACGGCGAAGGGCGCCACCTTCGCGGTCGGATGCCTGGCCTTGTATTCGGCCAGCTCCGAGGTGATGCGCTTCAGCCATTCCTCGAGCATTTCCTTGGGCCGCGCGTTCAGCGCCGGGAAGGCGCCGACGATGCCGGCCTTGCACTGCTCGATCACCAGATCGGGGTTGGAGACGATGAAGAGCGGTGCCCCGACCACGGGGATCGACAGGGTGTCGCGCAACAGGGCGGGCAGGGCCATGACGGGTTCCTCGTTCTATTTCGCCAGGGCGTATTCGCCGCCCCGCTCGATCGCCCGTTTGTATGCCGGCCGCGCATGGATGCGGTCAATGAAGGCTTTCACTTTCGGCAGCTTGCCGATGATCGGCGAGCGCGATGCAGCGGCCTCGAGCGGATAGCTCATCTGGATGTCGGCCGCCGTGAACTCGGGGCCGGCAAACCATTCGCGCTTGGAAAGCTCGCTTTCGAGGAACATGAAATGGTTGCCGATCTGCGGGATCAGCAGGCCCTTATCGACGCCGGCGGGGCATTGTCACGTTGGCAGAGTTCACCCCCAAACTCCGACCGCTTCGCTTTATGGCGCTTTAGCATTTCCAATGACTTAGCAGGCTCGGGCAGAGGCCAGAGATCGCTCACAAGCGCCAACGTGACAATGCCGTCGCCGGGATATCCTCAGTCGGCGGGTGCCGCCGCAGCGGCTTCCAGGCCGCGATCCTCGATGCGCCGGCACAGCACGTGGCCGACGACGCCGACCACCAGGATGATGAGGCCGCAGAGAAGCTCCGTCGCCGCCGCGCCGAGGAACTGGAACAGCGGCGTTGCCAGCATGCTCCACACCAGCATCGAGGCCGCCATCACTGCGAGGCGAAAGCGAAAGACGCGGGCGATGTCGGAGCCGTGGAAGACGATCTGCATGCGCGTGATCATCGGCACGAAGTAGAACGGCCCGCCGAGGCCGGCGATCAGGCCGCCCACCATCATCGCCGGCAGCAGCTGGTCGGCCGGCAGCACCCAGGTCGAGATCGCAAGCAGGGTGAAGCCCGAGCCCATGGCGGTGTAGCCCAGGAACATGGTCGAGAGCGATCGCTTGAGGCGGATGCTGCCCACGATCAGGTTGCCCAAAACGTCGCCCACGCCATAGGCACCCATGACCAGCGCGTAGGCGGCGAGGCCGCCGAAACCCAGGAAGCTCGGCTGCACTTCGGTCACGATCAGCGCGATGGCGAGGTTGAGGGCCACCAGCCAGGGGCCATTGACCACGGCGTTGGTCAGCAGCAGCGCGCCTATCAGCCGCTCGCCCAGCATCAGGCGCACCGCGGCGGTCAGCAGATCGACCATACCGCGCCAGCCGCTGTGCCGGCTCGGCGGCCGCCCGTTGGGATCGACCAGGCGGTTGCGCGTGACGGCGATGGCGCCGGCCGAGGCGAGGAAGCCGATGGCGGTCGCGGTGAGGAAATGGATGACCGGCAGGAAGAGGTTGAGGAGGGCGGCCACGACAGGGCCGATCAGGCGGGCGAGGCGATAGGTGGCGTCGAACAGGCCGTTGATCGACTGCATGGACTCGCGATCGTGGATCAGCGTCGGCAGGGCCGATTGCAGCGCCGGCGAGAACACCATGCGCATGCCGGCGACGCCGACCGACGAGACGATCAGCAGCGTGATCGACAGGCCGAACAGGTAGTAGCCGATCACGGGCAGCAGGACGAAGACGGCGCTCCAGATCTTGGCCCACACCATGGCGCGGTCGGCGCGCCAGTTGTCGAGCAGCACGGCGCCGAACAGCCCGACCGCCAGCATCATGGCGTATTGCGCCGCCGTGATCAGGCCGGCGAGATTGCCGGCGGCCTCGACCGCCAGCCACACCGCCGCAACACGGAACAGGTCCTCGCCGATTGTCGAGGCACAAAGCCCCGTCCAGACGGTGAGAACGCCGCGATCCTTCAGCGGCCGGAAGACGACGAGCATGGCCTTACTTCACCCAAACCCCGCCGGCCTTGTTGCTGTAGCCCATCGAGAGGTAGGCGGCGTCGACGAGGGCCTGGCCGCGCTCGTTCATCAGCAGGCCGGGGCCCATCTTGTTCATGGTGTAGCCGAAGGATAGGCCTGCGGCGGGATCGGCGAAGCCCAGCGAGCCGCCGGCGCCGACATGGCCGAAAGCGGCGCTGCCCAGGATCACGCTGTCGCAATCCTCGCCCCACAGCGTGGCGGCGATGCTGCGCTTGCGGTTGTCCATCGACTTCATGAAGCCCAGGGCAAAGCGCGTCGGGATGCGCAGCGTCGCGTCGTCGTGCGTGGCCATCGAGACCTCGGCCATGCGCGCCAGCGTTTTGGCATCGACCAGTTTGCCGCCACCCTGCGCCAGCGGTGCGTACATGCCGGCGAGACCGCGCGCGTTGGTGATGCCGTTTGCGGCGCCGATCTCGGCGGCATGGCCGGCGCGCGTGTTGGCGCCGCCCGGCAGCCACGCGCCGACATTGAAGAAGAACAAGGACGCGACCGACTGCCTGTTGCGCAGGTCGGTCAAGAACGGCGTCGTGGCGTCGGCTGCCTTGTAGGTGTGCGAAATCATCGGTGCCACGAGCGGCTCGATCTCTTCCGGCAGACCGATCCAGAAATCGAGGCCCAGGGGCTTGGCTACTTCATCCTGGAAGAACGTGCCGAGCGACTTGCCCGAAACGCGGCGCACCATTTCGCCGACGGTCCAGCCGAAGGTGAAGCCGTGATAGCCGTTGCGCGTGCCCGGCTCCCAGAACGGCTCCTCCTCGGCCAGCCGGCCGGTCATGTAATCCCACTCGTAGGGCCCGTCGGGCTTCACCTTGGCGCGCAGCGCCGGCACGCCGGCCGAGTGGTCGAGCATCATGCGCGTAGTGACACGATCCTTGCCGTGCTGGCCAAACTCGGGCCACAGCGCAATGACCGGTGCGTCGAGATCGAGCTGGCCGCGGCTGGCGAGAATGTGCGCGCAAAGCGCCGTGGCGCCCTTGGTGCAGGAGTAGACGACACTGACGGTGTCGCGCGTCCACGGCTTCTGCGTCTTGGGATCGGCGACGCCGCCCCACAGATCGACGACGGTCTCGCCGCCGACGGTCAGGCACACCGACCCGCCGATCTCGCCGTTCTGATCGAAGTTCTTCCCGAAGGCCTCGGCGACGCGCTCGAAGCCGGGCTTGCAGGCGCCCTCGCTCATTCCGGCTCCCGCAGGCCGAAGATCTCGAGCAGGAAGCGCGCTGCGAGCGAGAGTGCGCTCTCGTCGATGCCGTGGCCGACGCCCTGGGCAATGTGCAGGCGGACGTCGAGGCCGGTCGCAGTCAGCAGCTGGGCAGCCTGCTGTGTGAGGATATGCGGCAGCATCTCGTCGCTGTCGCCGTGTGCCAGCAGCACCGGCGGCTTGGACTTGATCTCCTCGGCGAGGACCGTCGGGCCGGCCAGCATGCCGGAGAAACCGACGATGCCGGCGAGCTTCTTCTTGCGGCGCAGCCCAACATGCAGCGCCATCATGGTGCCTTGGCTGAAGCCGACCAGCGCCGTCTTGCTTTCGTCGAGGCCATGCAGAGCCATGGTCTCGTCGAGAAAGGCGTCGACGTCGGGCGCCGCGCTGCGCACGCCCGCCAGCGCGATCGTCTGGTCCATGCGCGAGATGCCGAACCACTGATAGCCGAAGGGATTGCCTTCGCAGGGCTGTGGCGCATTGGGCGCGTGGAACACCACGTCGGGCATCAGCGGCGCCAGCACAGGGGCGAGCCCGATCAGGTCGTTGCCGTCGGCGCCGTAGCCATGAAGCAGCACCACGAGATGTCCGGACTTACCGCCATTGAGCGGACCGTGCGAGGGGCCTTCGAGCTTGGTCATTTCTTCCCCACTTTGACGTCTTCTTTGAGAGGCCCCGCTTTCAGGGGTTTCGGCCCCCAGTCGGGCATCGAGCGGCGATAATGCCAGAGCAGCAGGGCGGCGGCGCTGCGCCAGGGTCGCCACAGCTCTGCAATCTTGAGCAGGCGCTCGGGCGAGGGCCGCTTGCGCAGGCGCTTGAGATGTTGTGCGGCGACCACCAACCCGAGATCGAGGCCGGGCATGATGTCGGGCCGGCCATGCGCGAACATCAGGTATATCTCGGCCGTCCACGGGCCGATGCCCTTGGCCTGTGTCAGCATCTTCACCGCCGCCGTATCGTCGAGCGCGTGCAGGGTGTCGAAATCGATGCGGCCCTCGACGATGTCGGTGGCGAGGCTGCGGCCGTATTTCGCTTTGGCGCCGGAAAGCCCGACCGCACGCAGCTCCTCGTCGGTCGCCCGGAGGAAGACAGCGGGCTCCATCGGCTGCACCGCGGCCTCGAGCCTGAGCCAGATGCTTTGCGCGGCATGGACCGAGACCTGCTGGCCTACGATCGAGCGCATCAGCCCGCCGAAGCCGGTCGGCATCTCGCGCCGCACCGGATGGCCGACATCCTTCAGCACGCGCGCGAAATCGGGATCGACCTCGGCAAGATGGCGCATCGCTTTCTTGAGGTTCGCGTCGTCGAGGATGACCGGCGGCATGCGTCCGGGATAGCACGCCGTACAAGGCCGCTGTAACGTCGGAAGATGGACGTTGTTACGCGATTTGCCCCCAGCCCGACCGGCGAGCTGCATCTCGGCCATGCCTATTCGGCCATGATTGCCTGGCGGCGAGCACGCGAGGCGGGCGGTAAATTCCTGCTGCGCATCGAGGACATCGACATCCGCCGCTGCAAGCGCGAGTTCGAGAGCGCGATCCTGACCGACCTCGCCTGGCTTGGCATCAACTGGGACGGCGACGTGCGCCGCCAATCCGAGCACTTCGCCGATTACGGCCAGGTGCTCGACGAGCTGACGCAGCGCGGCCTGGTCTATCCCTGCTTCTGCACCCGCGCCGACATCGCCCGCGAGGTGGGCGAGTCGGCGAGCGCCCCGCAGGGACCGGATGGGGCCCTTTATCCCGGCACCTGTCGCCACCGCAGCGCCGGCGAGCGCCGCGAGCTGATCGCCTCGGGTCGCGAATTCTGTCTGCGCCTCGATTGCGAGTGTGCCGCCGCAGAGGCGGGGCCGTACGATTTCGCGGAGGAGGGACGTGGCCGCATCGCCGGCCAGCCGCTGCTATTCGGTGACGTCGTGATCGCGCGCAAGGACACGCCGACCAGCTATCACCTCGCCGTCACGGTCGATGACCATCTGCAGGGCGTGACCCTGGTGACGCGCGGTGAGGACCTTCTGCCCTCGACGCATGTCCACCGCCTGCTGCAGCAACTCCTCGGCTACGCTGCACCGCAATATGCACATCACAAGCTGCTGACCGACGAGACCGGCCGTCGCTATGCCAAGCGCGACCGCGCGCTGACGCTGCGCGCATTGCGGGAAAGCGGGGTGACGCCGCAGGAAACCAAGAATAGATTCCCGACATGAACCGACAGGAAGAACTGGCCATTGGACGGCGGCTCTTGGGCCATATCGACGGCCGCACCACCGATCTCGCCTCGGAACTGTTCCGCAATCGCGTCGACGCCTATTCCTGCCCGGCGCGCGCCGCGGCGGAGCGCCACGCGCTGTTCCGCGACCAGCCCTTGTTCATGGGGCTGAGCTCACGGCTCGCCAAGCCGGGCGATTACGTGACTGAGGATGTCGCCGGCATGCCGGTGCTGATGACACGCGGCGCCGACGGCACGGTGCGCGCCTTCGCCAACATTTGCCGCCACCGCGGCGCGCCCGTCGCCTCAGGCTGCGGCAATGCGCGGGCCTTCACCTGCCCCTATCACGGCTGGACCTACGACACCGCAGGCAAGCTTCTGGGCACCACCGACAAGACGGGCTTCGCCGGACTCGATCTGGCGAGCCACGGCCTCGCCCGCCTGCCGGCGGCGGAAAAGCACGGCATTTTGTTCGTGCGCGCCAAGCCGGCGCAGCCTGGCGAAAGCACCGACATCGACATCGATGCCAACCTTGGCCTGATCGCGACCGATCTCGCTGTACTGGAGCTCGAGACCTATTCGCTGTTCTCGACCGATCGAGTGAAACCCAGAATCAACTGGAAGTTCGCCATCGACACCTTCCTCGAGGGCTATCACATCCCGCATCTGCACCGCAAAACCATCGCACCGTACTTCATCGGCAATTGCGGCACCTTCGACGGCGCCGGCCTGCACGGCCGCATGTGCGTGGCGCGGACCTCGATCGACGCGGTGCGCGGTGCACCCGAGGGCGAGCGCAACTACCGCCCGCATGTCATCGCGGTCTACCAGCTCTTCCCCAACACCATCCTGATCTGGCAGGTCGACCACATCGAGGTCTGGCGCGCCTTCCCCGATCGCGACGATTCAAGCCGATGCGAGGTCGAGCTGGCGCTCTACGTGCCCGCCGACACCGACAAGCCCGCCGCCTACTGGGAGAAGAACCGCGACATCGCCATCCGCACAGTGATGGAAGAGGACTTCCCGCTGGGCGAGCGCATGCAGATCGGCTTCGAATCGGGCGGCACCGAGGAAGTGATCTACGGCCGCAACGAGCCGTCGCTGGTGCATTTCCATACCTCGATCCGAAAGGCCCTCGCAGCAGGTGCATAGCGCTGGGGGCGCGCCACTCCAGTGGCGCGCCCCCAGCAAGGAGAAGAAACGATGCAACGCACCAAGCCACCGTTCCGCGCCGACCAGGTCGGCTCACTCCTGCGCAGCGCGCCCGTCAAAGAGGCGCGCACCAGGCGGCTGGCCGACAAGATCACGCCGGCGCAGTTGAAGGCGGTCGAGGATGGCGAGATCAAGAAGCTTGTCGCCAAGCAGGAGCCGATCGGCCTGCAGGGCGTGACCGACGGCGAGTTCCGCCGCTCGTGGTGGCACTACGACTTTCTTGCGGCTCTCGATGGCGTCGAGCTGGTGAGCGTGGCGCAGGGCCTGCAGTTCAAGGGCACGACGACCAAAGCCGAGGGCCTGCACGTCCACGGCAAAATCGATTTTTCGCCGACGCACACGATGCTCGACTATTTCCGCTTCCTGAAGTCGGTCGCCAAGGTGACACCCAAGATGACCATCCCCTCGCCAACGGCGCTGCATTACCGCGGCGGCCGGCAGGCGATCGAAAAATCGGCCTATGCCGAGATGGAGCCGTTCTTTGTCGATCTCGGAAAAGCCTATGCCAAGGCCGTGCGCGCCTTCGGCGAGGCGGGCTGCACCTACCTGCAGCTCGACGAGGTCTACGTCGCCTATCTCTGCGATCCGGCGCAGCGCGAATATCTGCGCGGCCGGGGCGACGATCCCGACAAACTCCTGGGCATCTGCGCCGACCTGGTGAACGCGGCGTGCTCGGGCCGCACGCCCGGCATGACCATCTCCATGCATCTCTGCCGCGGCAATTTCCGTTCGACCTGGATGGCCCAGGGTGGCTACGAGCCGGTAGCCGACATCCTGTTCAACAAGATGGGCGTCGACGCCTATTTCATGGAATACGATTCCGAGCGACCTCCATGCCGTCCTCGCCGCGCCAGGCGCGGCCGTCGGCCCAGCCGTCGCGCGGGAAGGGCTAGGTCATCGGCCGCCAGCCGGTGTTGTCGCGCCGCCAGTCGCGCCACCACTTGGCCGCCTCGGAGAAGCCGGCAAACCCCAGCACCAGCGCCGCCGCCAGCGAGCCCTGGATGAGCGTGCGCCGCTTCAGCATCGGCGCCATTGCTCAAATCTGATGCGCCATCGGCGGCGCCGGGATCGCCCGCAACTTTTCGTACGCCGCCGCTGCCCGCAGTACGAGCGCGTCGCGTGCATGGCCTGAAACGATCTGCAGGCCGATCGGCATGCCCTCGCGGTCGAGGCCGCAGGGGATGGTCGCCGCCGGCTGGCGTGTCAGGTTGAAGGTGAGGGTGAAGGGCGTCCAGCCGATGTCGACGCCGTCGCCGCCCCACGCCGCGTTCTCGTTTACCGCGAAGGCCGTCGTCGGCATGGTTGGCGTCAGCAGCAGGTCATACTTGGCCATGAACTGGTTCATGATCGTGCCCACTGCCTGGCGTGCGTGCAGCGCTTTCACCACCGTCTCCTGGCCGAGATTGGCGCCGATCTCGGCGGCGTGCAGCAGGCCCGGGTCCATCATCGCGCGCTTTTCCTCGCTGAAAGTCTTTACCAGGATTGCGACGTTGGACTGCCAGTGCGCGTTCAGGATCTTGCGCGGGTCCATGCCCTGCAGGTCGGGCGAGTCTTCCACGACCTTGGCGCCCAGGCTCTTGAACGCCTTGGCCGCCTGCTCGACGGCGACCGCGACGTCGCGGTCGATCTTCTCGCGCTCGACGAAGCCCAGGTTGGGCGAATAGGCGATGCGCAGGCCCTTCACGCCCTTGTCGAAGCCCTTGAGGTAGTCCTCGGCGTCGTCGGGGCGGCCGTAGATGTCGCGCGGGTCGGGGCGGGCGATGACGTTCATCATCATCGCGGCATCGCGCACCGTGCGCGTCATCGGCCCGGCATGCGAGAGCGTGCCTTGCGCCGAGGGCGGATAGAGCGGCACGCGGCCATGCGTCGGCTTCAGCCCGAACAACCCGCTGAAGGAACAGGGGATGCGCACCGAGCCGGCGCCGTCGGTGCCGATGGCGAGGTTGCCCATGCCGACCGCCTCGGCCGCCACACCGCCGCCGGATGATCCCCCGCTGGTCCGGCCGATCTTCCACGGATTATGCGTGGTGCCGAACAGCGGGCCGTCGGTGACGCCCTTCCAGCCGTATTCCGGCGTCGTGGTCTTGCCGAGCAGGACCGTGCCGGCCTCTTTCAGCCGCTGCGCCACCGGCGCGTCGAATGTCCATGGGCCGTCGGCGTCGGTCGCCAGGCTGCCCATGCGGGTCGGCAGGCCCTTGGTCAAGACCAGATCCTTGATGGTGATCGGCACGCCGTCGATGTCGCTCAGACGCTTGCCGCCCTTCTTCCAGCGCTTCTCCGAGGCGCGCGCGGCCTTCAGGGCGCCGTCGGGGTCGAGATGCTGGAAGGCATTGAGCTTGGGGTTGAAGGCCTCGACGCGCTTCAGCGCCGCCTTGGTGGCCTCGACGGGCGAGGCCTTGCGCGCCTTGAACAGGTTCACCAGCTCGTGGGCCGGCATCATCGCGAGATCGGACATCTACTTGTTCTCCGGGAGCGTAGGGAAGGGGAGCGGATGGCTTTCCGCAAATCGGGCAGCTGCGCGCAGCACGAGCGCGTCCTTGTAATGGCCCGACACGATGTGCAGGCCGACCGGCAGGCCCTCGGAATTGAGGCCGCACGGCACCGTCGCGGCGGGATGGCGCGTCATGTTGAAGGTCGAGGTATAGGGCGACCAGCGAACGTTGGGCTTGCCCTCCGGCCCCTGGGGTGCGTTGACGCCGGCGGCGAAGGGCTGCACGGCCACGGTCGGCGTCAGCAGCAGGTCGTATTTTTCGAAGAACAGGTTCCAGGCCAGTGAGATCGTGCGCCGCTCGGCCTGCGCGTTGACGAGGTCCTGCAGCGAGTATTTCTGCCCGGCCTTGGCTACCTCCAGCAGGGCGGGATCGAATTCGCCGTGGCGGCTCTCGGGGTAGAGCTGCAGCAGGCGCTGGGCGTTGGTGAACCAATGCGTCACGAAGGTGCGACCTGAATCGGCGCCCATCAGGCCGATCGTCGCTTCCTCGACCTTGCAGCCGAGCTTGGCGAAGTTCTTGGCCGCCTTGGTCACCAGCGCCGCGACTTCGATGTCGATCGGGTGATCGCCGAAGCGCAGCATGAAGCCGACGCGCAACTTCTTTAGCTCGCCGCCCAGCGCCTTGGCGTAGTCGACACCGTCCTCGGGCAGCGCCAGCGGATCGCGCGGGTCGCGCTGGGCCAGGACGTTCATCATCAGGGCGCAGTCCTGCGCCGTGCGCGCCATCGGCCCGGTGTTGGCGAGATCGCCATTCATCGACGGCGGCCAGGCCGGGATGCGGCCGAAGGTGGCTTTGATGCCGACCAGGCCGTTGAAGCTCGAGGGAATGCGGATCGAGCCGCCGCCGTCGGTGCCGATGGCGATCGGCCCGAGGCCCGCGGCGACCGCGGCGCCGGCGCCGCCGGACGAGCCGCCGGGCGTGCGCTCTGTATTCCACGGATTGCGCGTGATGCCGTTCAGCGGGCTGTCGGTCACGCCCTTGTGGCCGAACTCCGAGCTGGTGCTTTGGGCGAAGACGATGGCGCCCGCCTCGCGCAGCCGCGCCACGGTTGGCGCGTCCGAATCGGCGGGCGTCTTGCCGGTGAGCTTGCTCGCCATGGTGTGCGGCCAGCCCTTTACCCGCACCAGCTCCTTGATCGAGACCGGGATGCCGTCGAGCGGCGACAGCGGCTTGCCCTTCTTCCAGCGCTTCTCGGAAGCGCGGGCGGCGGAGAGCGATTCCTTGGCGTCGATGCGGGCGAGCGCATTGAGCTGCGGATTGATCTTCTCGGCGCGCGCCAGCACCGCCTTCATCAGCTCGACCGGCGAGGCCTTGCCGCGCTTGAAGAGTTTCGAGAGCTCGGCGGCGCTGGTTTGCGTGAGATCGCTGGTCATGTCGTCCTCTCCTGATAGCGCCGCGCCAGTTGCTCGGCCTGATACTCCGCAGCCAGCCCCTCCTCGGCGCGTCCGAGCTTGCGATAAAGATCGGCCAGCGCCCGCTTGGTCGAGGGCACCATCGGCCGCTCGCGTTCGTCGGCCTGCAGGATGGCGACGGCGGCGTCGTTCCAGCCCGAGCACATCAGGGCGTCGAGATGGATGGCGCCGAACAGCGCGCGCTGGGCGATGCTGCCGCCGATCGGCTGCAGGTGCGGCATTGCCTGGCCGAGCAGGCGGGCGGCCTCGGCATGGTCGCCCTTGGCATGGGCGGCGAGGCCGTGCGCCGCCGGCACGGCGCAGTCGGCCCAGGCCTCGCGCTCGTGCGGCCTGGCGCGCTCGGCACGGTCCTCGAGGCTCGCCAGCATTTCAGTGACGGCGCTCTGCTCGCCGGCGCGCGCCAGGCCGTAGAGATATTGCAGGTCGAGGAAGGCGAGGAAATGTTCGTGCAGGCGGGGCTTGAGATAGGTCGCGACGTCGGCCCAGCGGTTGCCGACATCGACGCCGCGCAGTTCGAGCCGCGCCAGCAGCGAGATGGCGTTGATCTGGTCCTCGGAGAATTCCTTCCACACGCCCCACACGCGCCTGTCGTAGAGCGCCAGCGCCTCGTCGGTGCGATCGAGGTCGATCAGGAACAGCGCGAGGTGCCACCAGTTGTGGGTGTACATGAAGGAGTTGCAGCTCTCCCAGGTGTCCGACATCTCCTTGAGGAAGGCCACGCCCTCGAGCATTTGGCCGCGCGCCTCGAGGCAATGGGCGACCGTGTGGTGTGCCCAGGGATCGCGGCGCTCCATGGCGAGCGCCTTGCGCGCCGCGGCTTCGGCCTCGTCGATGCGGTTGCTCTCCTCCAGGCTGAAGGCATACATCGCCCAGACATAGTGGTTGTCGGTATTGGCGGCGATGATGCGCTCGCCGATGCGCAGCATCGCCGGCGCGTCGCCGCGGTTGATGGCGTGGAGCTGGCCGACCTTGGCGGAGACCAGATCGCGCGGCCACTCCGCCGCCATGTCCTCGTGGATCTTCAGGCAGCGGTCGGTGTCGCCTTCGATCCAGGCCTCGGTCGTGGCAAGCCAGGCGCGCTCGCGGGCATTCGCGCTGCTGCCGGCGAGTTTTTGCGCGCGCGCGAGATAGCGCTGGGCGGTCGCATGGGCTTCGGTTGAATTCATCGACAGCACGAGGTTGGCCGCCATCGCCGGCAGGAGGGCGCAACGCTCCTCCTTGTCGGCTGCCGCGACGAATTCGGCCAGGCGGTTGCCGAAGGCAAGCCACTGCTCTCCCAGGAAATCGAGAGAAGCGATCGCTTCAGCGTCGGCGTTGCTGACCTCCAGCCCCTGTCCGTCCTTCATTGCGCAAGCTTCGCATGCCGTGGCACGCTGGGCAAAACGACAAGCGAGAATTCAGGGAGGAAAAACCATGAAACGCCGCCACCTGCTGGGTGCGGCCGCGACGCTGGCCGCCTTGCCGCGCGTCTCCGCTGCGCAGAATTTTCCCGATCATCCGGTCCGTTTCATTGTGCCCTATGCGCCGGGCGGCTCGACCGACACCTCTTCGCGCATCGTCGCGGAAAAGCTGACGGCCATCCTGGGCCAGCAGGTGATCGTCGACAACAAGCCGGGCGGCGGCACCATCATCGGCACCGAGATCGCCGCCAAATCGAAGCCCGACGGCCACACCATCCTGCTGACGCCCGCTGCCCTGATCGGCAATGCCGCTTTCGGCATAAAAGTGCCCTACGACATCGACAAGGATCTCGTGCCAGTCATCAGCTTCGTCGACCTGCCGATGCTGCTCGCCGCCAACAACGATGCGCCGTTCAAATCGGTGGCCGAGCTCCTGGCCTGGTCGAAGGCCAATCCCGGAAAGACCATCGCCTATGCCTCGGCCGGCATCGGCAGCATCCCGCATCTGTGGGGCGAGTACCTCAAGGCGCGCAGCGGCATGCCGCTCGAGCATGTCAGCTACAAGGGCAGCGCCGAAGCCTTGCGCGACGTGCTGGCGGGCCATGTGCCGCTGTTCTCCGACGTGCTGATGCCGACCGCCGCGCCGGTCAAGGCGGGCCAGTTGCGCGGGCTGGCGGTGGCGATGTCGAAGCGTTCGGTGTTGCTGCCCGACGTGCCGACGGTGGGCGAGGCAGGGCTGGTCGGCATGGAGGCTGCGGTGCCGTTCGGCATCTCGGTGTCCGGCGGCACGCCGGCGCCGCTGGTGGCGCGGCTCAACGCGGCGTTCAACGAGGCCCTGGCCGACAGCGCCACCCGTGCGCGCTTGATCGACCTCGGCTTCACGCCGGTCGGCGGCACGCCTGAGAATTACACCGCCGTGATCACGGGCGAGATCGCGAAGTGGAAGAAGGTGATCAAGGATTCGAACATTCCGCCGCCGTCGTGACTTCAGCTCTTCGGTGAGCCACCGATGAAGCAGTAAATCGTGCCGCTGCGGCTGGCGCAGATGTGGCTGCTGCCGTCGGGTGCGAGACTCTGCAGCACCAGTCGTGGCGGCACCGGCATCCATCGCCCGTCGATCAAGGCGCGCCAGTTGCCGTCGTCGCCCTGATAGGCGCGCGTCTGCCGGCAGTCGCCTTCGATGCCATTCACCGTGCCGTTGCAGCACGAGTAGCCAGTGCCCGGCTGTTTCAGTTCCTTGTACCAGTCGTGATGTTCGGCGTGGTGCTGACCATGATGGCCATCCTGGGCGAACACCCGGCCACAGAGCAGGAGTAAAACCAGTACGACGCGCATACACATGAGGGTGCTCCCCCGTTGCGTAAAACCGACGCCTCCCTACGGGTCGCTTCATTCCTATCGTTCAAATCTATACCAGATCTAGCTGTCACACGACCGAAATATACCGCATATCGTGTGAAATCAGCTTTTGGACGAGCTGCTGGAGGCCGGCTGGCCCATCCTCAAGCGTTCCACGATCGTAAAAAAATCCGGATCGTCGGCTGCAAGCAGGCCGTGACGGACGAAGAAATCGATCAGCACGAGGTTGCAGTTGTATTTGAACTCCAGCGTGTCTCGTACGGTTTCGAACACACGACGCACCGGCCACAATTCAAACCCATGCACTTCGCCGTCGTTTGCCTGCGGCGTGAAATCAGTGGGCAGTTCGAGATCGAAGCAGCTCATGATGTCGGGCTTCAGTGTTGCGCCCGACTGATGCCAATACGACACGAAGCCCACGGCCTTGGCCTGGCGCGCCAGCTCGCTCGGGATCGCGGCCTCCTCGCTGCACTCCTTTATGAGATTGTCCAACAGGCCGATGCCGGCCGGCTGGCCGCCGGCCACGGTGTTGTCGAGTTCGCCGGGATAGGTCGGCTTGTCGTAGGCGCGGCGCGGCACCCAGATGTGCAGGCCGTCGGCCTTGCGCACATAGCCCGTCATGTGCGGCCCGAAGGCGCGCACGCCCAGCCACGGCACGGCGGCGCGTTCCATTTCCATCAGCGCCGGCCGGCCGAAGGTCCAGGTCACCGGATAGCGCTCCTCGCGCCACAACCCCTTGAACAGGCCCTGCCCTCGCAAGTCGATCAGCCAGGCACTGATCGCCTCGCTGCGTTTGGCCGGGGTGTCGAGCGTGGGTGCGAGATGCCACGGACGGTCGCGCTGTGCGAACAGGTCGGGCCGTGCCGCGAGGTGCGCAGCGAACTCACCGTGAATGAACCCGGCGCGCGTGTCGCCGACGAACCACGGCTCGAACTGGCTCATGTCGGCGTTGTTGCAGCGGGCGATATGGTCGAGGAAGGACATCCGTCGCCAAGATGAGGGGCTTCGCGCGGCATGACAATGGCGCCGGGCTCTGCGAGACTCCGTCACGCATGACAGTCATTCACCGGCCCGGCGACGGGTACACGGCTCGGGTCTTCGGCCTCGTCGGCCGCATTCTTGACGAGCACCGCGACCAGCCGCGCCCGGCTCTCTACAACCCGCTCCGCATCCTCGCCAAGTGGCGGGCCGAGATGTTGCGTGGGCCGGCGCTGCAGGCCACCGGCGGCATTGTGGCGTCCGGTCCGTTCGCCGGCATGACATTCAAGCATGGTGTGGCGGAGGGCTGCTTCATTCCCAAGCTGCTGGGCTGCTACGAAAGCGAGCTGCATCCGCATTGGCTCGGCCTGCGCCGCATCCGCCGCTATGGCACGATCCTCGATATCGGCGCCGCCGAAGGCTACTACGCCGTTGGCCTGGCGCGTCTCTTCCCCGAGGCTCAGGTCGTGGCGCGCGACACCAACGAGAACAGCCACGCATGGTACGCGATCTTGCCGCGGTCAATGGCGTTGCCGACCGCATCGTCGTCGGCGGCCTGTTCTCGCATGCCGATTTCGCCGCCTACGCCGACCAGCCGACCCTGCTGCTGTGCGACATCGAGGGCGGCGAGAAGGAGCTGCTCGATCCCGCGCTGGTGCCGGCGCTGCGGCGCTTCGACATCGTCGTCGAGGCGCACGAGGGCATGGACCCGACCATTCCGCGCCTGCTCATGGAGCGCTTTGCCGCGACCCACGAAATCGTCGGCGTGCGCGAGCGCCTGCGCGACATCGATTTTCCGGCGCGTTACCAGATGCGCGACAGCATCGACCGCATGGTCTCGGTGTGGGAATTCCGCGCCTCGCCGACACCCTGCGTGGTGATGCGGACCAAGGATTTTCCGTGACCGAGGAGGAGCTGCAAAAGATTCTCGACACCCTGCCGGCGCGCGACCGCCACGACGTCTTCGTCGAGGAGGCCGGCGACCAGGATATCCGCCTGCGCTTTTCTGCAGCGCCCGGCGAGAGCTGGACGGGCGCGGCGTTGCTGTCGGTGGCCGACACTGCCCTGCGCGCTGCCGCTGGTGTCGGCGCGTCCCTGTCGCATATCAACGTGACGATGCTGCGGGCGGCGCAGGCCGCCGACGTGATCTCGCTGTCGCGCGTCATCCGCCGCGACGGCGATGACGTCCATGCCGAGGCCTGGCTGTTCAGCCATGCGCCGATCGAGCCGATGGCACATGCGACGGCAACCTTGAGGAAGGCTTAAGCCGCCTCTTTCCACGCCGCGTCGACGACGGTGACGACGTCGCGCATGATCTGCGCCAGGTCGAAATCCTTGGGCGTGTAGACGCGCGCCACGCCGGCCGCGATCAGCGTCGCGGCGTCGGCCGGCGGGATGATGCCGCCCACCACGACCGGCACGTCGCCGATGCCGGCGGCGCGCAACCCGGCCAGCACGTCGGCGACCAGCGAGACATGGCCGCCCGACAGGATCGAGAGTCCCACGACATGCACGCTCTCCTCGAGCGCTGCGTTGACGATGCGCTACGGCGTGAGGCGAATGCCCTCGTAGACCACTTCCATGCCGCAGTCGCGGGCACGCACGGCGATCTGCTCGGCGCCATTGGAATGGCCGTCGAGCCCCGGCTTGCCGACCAGGATTTTTATCCGGCGGCCCAGACGTCGCGAGACGACATCGACCTCGCGGCGCGCGGCTTCGAGTCGGCCATCGGTGACGCCGGCCGCGCGCGCCACGCCTGTCGGCGCGCGGTATTCGCCGAACACGCGGCGCGGAGCATCGGTCCATTCGCCCGTGGTGACGCCGGCCTGCGCGCAGGCGATGGAGGCCGGCATGACGTTGCGGTCTTCCTTCGCCGCCGAAGCAAGTTCGGCCAATGCCTTCTTCACCGACGCGCCGTCGCGCGATGAACGCCAGATCTTCAGCTTCTCGATCTGGTCGCGCTCGACATTGGCATCGACCGTCAGGATCGAGCCGTCGCCGCCCGACAGCGGCGAGGGCTCGGCCTCGGTGAAGGCGTTGGCGCCGACCACGGTCTGCTCGCCTGACTCGATGCCGGAAAGCCGTTTGAGATTCGATTCGACCAGCCGCTGTTTCATGTAGGCGGACTCGATCGCCGCCATCGCGCCGCCCAGTTCCTCGATGCGCGCCATCTCGGCCAACGCTTTGGCCTTGAGGCTCTCGACCCGTCGCGCGATCTCGGTGCTGCCGTCGAAGATGTCGCCGTATTCTAGAAGGTCGGTCTCGTAGGCCATGATCTGCTGCAAACGCAGCGACCATTGCTGGCCCCATCGCCGCGGCAGGCCGAGCGCCTCGTTCCACGCCGGCAACTGGACCGAGCGGGCGCGCGCGTTCTTGCTCAGCACAACGGCCAGCATTTCCAGCAGGATGCGATAGACGTTGTTTTCCGGCTGCTGCTCGGTGAGGCCGAGCGAGTTCACCTGCACGCCGTAACGAAACAGCCGCTGCTTGGCGTCGGCCACGCCGTAGCATTCGCGCGTGATGTCATCCCACAGCTCGGCGAAGGCCCGCATCTTGCAGATTTCCGTCACGAACCGGATACCGGCATTGACGAAGAACGAGATGCGCCCGACCACCTGCGGAAAATCCGCCTCAGGGACCTGGCCGCGCACCCGGACGGTGTCGAGCACGGCGATGGCATTGGCGAGAGAGAACGCCAGCTCCTGTAGCGGCGTCGCACCGGCTTCCTGCAGGTGATAGCTGCAGACGTTCATCGGGTTCCACTTCGGCACTTCGCGATAGGTGAAGCCGATGGTGTCGGCCGTGAGCCGCAGCGACGGTTCGGGCGGGAAGATGTAGGTCCCGCGCGACAGATATTCCTTGATGATGTCGTTCTGCGTCGTGCCCTGTAGCTTGGCGCGCTCGACGCCCTGCGCTTCGGCGGTGGCGATATAGAGCGCCAGCAGCCACGCCGCCGGCGCGTTGATCGTCATCGACGTGTTCATCTTGTCGAGCGGGATGCCGTCGAACAGCGCGCGCATGTCACCGATATGGCCGATCGGGACGCCCACCTTGCCGACCTCGCCGCGCGCCAGCGGATGGTCGCTGTCGTAACCGGTCTGGGTCGGCAGATCGAAGGCGACGGACAGCCCTGTCTGCCCGCGGCCGAGGTTCTTGCGATAGAGCTCATTCGACTTTTCAGCCGTCGAATGGCCCGCTTAGGTGCGGATCAACCAGGGTTTGTCGCGGATAGGGGCGGTCATTGTGGCGGCTGCCGGCTGAGTTGACGTACACTTGCCTACGCGAGTATATGCTGCAACGCAGCATGGATTTTTTTGCGGTGCAGTGGGTGGGGCCTGAGATAATTACATGAGTGAAGCCGCGGCTCCCCCGGGCGCAGAGCCCGCTGGCGCAGTGCCCGATCTTGCGCCGAGCCGGCCGGGTTACGACGGCAGGCTCTCGGAATTTTACGCCATCTATTTCCGGCACCTCGTCCTGATGGTGGTCACGCTCGGGTGGTCGCGATTCTGGGGCCGCACGCGGCTGCGCCGCTACATGTGGGCGCATCTGTCGATCCTGGGCGACCGCTTCGAGTATCGCGGGCGCGGCGTCGAGTTGTTTCTCGGCTTCGTGCTGGTGCTGCTGATCCTCGGCCTGTGGGCCGGGATGCTGTGGGCAGTGTGGAAGTACGGCTACGACGAGACGCTGCCGGCGAACATGGACCTCTTCGACCTTTATTACCTGTCGATTGCCTTCATCGGCGTGCCCCTCGCCTTCGTCGGCCAATATGCCGGCCTGCGCTATCGTCTGTCGCGCACGCGCTGGCGCGGCATCCGTCTCGGTCTCAAGGGTTCGGCATGGGCCTACGGCGCCTTGGCGTCGGTCCTCAATCTCGCCAATGCGCTCACCGGCCAGCTCCTGCAGCCGCTGGTGTCGATCGTGTTGTCGCGACCGCGCATCGCCAACCTCACGCTGGGCACGCAACGGTTCGAGTTCGCCGGACGTTCCGGCGACGTCTACGGCCGCTATATCGGCTTCTACTTCCTGAACATCCTTGCCTGGATTGTGGCCATCGCGGTCGGCATTGGGGTGTTCTACGAGCTCTTCGAGGAAACGGTCGGCTCGTTCGACGACCTGCTGGCGCTGTTCTCGCAGCCGAGTATGCGCACGCTGCTGCTGGCGGCACTCGCGGCGTTCGGTCTCTACGTCCTGTTCGGCCTGCTGGTGCTGCCGCTGCGCTGCTGGTGGCAGGCCTATCTGCTGCGCTATCTGGTTTCGCGGACCCGCGCCGGCAAAGTCCTGTTTTCCAGCTCCATCTCGACGCGCCAGATGTGGGGCTTCATGGTGCTCAACTACCTGATCGTCGTGGTGACGCTCGGGCTGGGTTGGCCGTGGGTGATCCATCGCACGCTGAAGCTGATCGCGTCGGAGCTGTGGATCTACGGCGCGCCCGACGGCGCCTCGATCGGCCAGTCGCTCGAGCTCGGACCGCGCTACGGCGAGGGCCTGCTCGACATGTTCGACGTGACGGGATTCTGACCATGGCCCCGCGCGCGAAATTCTACGATGGCCGGACCGCCCAGGTGCACGAGGTCAGTGTGCGTCCCACCGGCAGCGAGCTGATCATCTTCCGGCCGAGCGATTCAGGCGTGCTGGCGCGCTGGCCGGCGATGGAGCTGCGCCTGCTGGGCGACGTCGAGCACGAGGGTGTGCCGTTCGTGTCGCGCCGCGGCGACCATGCCCGCTTGGTGGTCGACGATCCCGATCTGCGCCGCCAGCTCGCCATCACCATGCCGCAGTTGGCGCCCCTTGCGGCGCGCAAGCGCTCGACGGCGGGGCGGCTGGCCATGTTCGGTTCGCTGCTGCTCGTGATGGTCGGCGTCTTCTGGATCGGCATCGACGCCGGCAGCGAGCAGCTGGCGCCGCTGGTGCCGCACCGGCTGCAGGCCGAGCTGGGCGAAAGCGTCATGGAGGAACTCACCAACGACAAGACGCTGTGTCGCGGCGAGCAGGGCCTCGACGCCATCAACGCCCTAGCCAACCGGCTCGCCGCCGCCGGCGGCTACGGTCACGAGGTCTCGGTAAAGATCGTCGAGGGTGGCCCGGTCAACGCCTTCACGCTGCCCGGCGGCTTCCTGGTGTTCTATTCCGACCTCATCGACCAGGCGAAGGATGGCTCGGAGGTGGCGGGCGTGCTGGCGCACGAGATCGGCCATGTCGTGCATTATCATTCGGTAAAGGCGCTGGCCCGCCAGTACGGCATCGATCTGCTGGTCAAGGTGGTGACCGGCGGCTACTCCGATCTCCTCAACACGCTGACCTCGGGCGGCGGCATGCTGTTTGCCCTGCGCAACGGCCGCGCCAACGAACGCGAGGCCGACGCCACCGGCATCGAACTGCTCGAGAAGCTCGGATTGCGCGCCGACGGCGTGTCGTCGTTCTTCGAGCGCATGATGAAGGACGAGAAGGCCGATGCCGCCGAGCGCGCCGGCATCTGGTCGAGCCACCCGCCGTCGCGCGAACGCATCGTCACCACGCGTCGGCCGCCGACCGGCCAGCCACCGTTCAGCGCCGCCGAGTGGAAGGCGCTGCGCACCGTTTGCGAGTGACTTGCCTTGACCTTGCCATATCTGGAAGGCTGTAATTCACCGGGGTGCAGGGCGAGGAACGAGATGCGCGGCGGACTTTCCGGTTTTGCGATATGGTTGACGGCTGTGGTCAGCCTGACGCTCTTTACTGTCGCGACATCTACGTATGCGCAGGCGGCACGGCTGCCACAACCCGCGTCATGATCGAGAGTGCAGATGCCAAGGGCCGGCGCTGGACCACCCTTGGTGTATCTCCCAACATTGTCGACGCGTCCTACAACGCCTTGTACGACGCCCTGACCTACAAGCTGTTCCGGGATGGGGCCAAGGTGGCTCCAAGGCCGGCAGAACGGGGCTAGCTGGTATGCCCACCTCCCCGTTGACGGTGGGGAGGGGTCGGCAGACCATATATAGCGTGCGAGACGGAGAACATCTGCAGTCCAAGGAACCGCTCGTTGCGGTAACGCCGCGGCCCAACCGTAAGGTCGGCCGGCGCGGGGTTGCGCGCGCCATCATGTGGTCGCTGCCGGCCTTCGCCCTGGTGATCGCCGCCGCCCTGTGGCTGATGTCCGGCCGCTACGTCGCCACCGACAATGCCTATGTGAAAGGCGATCGCGCGCTGATCGCCACTGAATTGAGTGGCCAGATCGTCGAGGTCGCCGTCCAGGAGAACCAGCGGGTGTCGCGCGGGGCGCTGCTGTTCCGCCTCGACGAGACGCCCTATCGCCTGTCGCTGGCCAAGATCGAGGCCGAGATCGAGACGCAGCGCGCCGAGATCCGCGGCCTGCGCGCGCAATGGCGCACCAAGCGCGAGGAGATCAAGTCGGCGCTTAGCCAGCAGACCTACGCCCAGGCCGACTTCGAGCGCCAGAGCGACCTGCAGCAGCGCAAGTTCGCCTCGACGCAGCGTCTCGAAGAGTCGCGCCGCGATCTCGACGTCGCGCGCCAGCGCATCGCCGTGGCCGAGGAGGACCTGACGCGCATCGAGGCAGCCCTTGCCGGCGATCCCAAGATCCAGGTCGACGATCATCCGCGCGTGAAGCAGATGGCGGCGGCGCGCGAGGAGGCTCTGCTCAATCTGCGCCGCACCACCATCGAGGCGCCGATCGACGGCATCGTCACCAAGAAGCCGGTGGTCGGCACCTATGCCACCGTCGGCACGACGATCATGGCGGTGGTGGCCGACAGCGACCTGTGGATCGAGGCCAACTTCAAGGAGACCGAGCTCACGCGCGTGCGTCCCGGCCAGTCGGTGACCATCCGCGTCGACACCTATCCCGACGTCGAGTGGCACGGCTCGGTCAAGAGCATCGCTCAGGCGACCGGCGCCGAGTTCTCCGTGCTGCCGGCGCAGAACGCCACCGGCAACTGGGTCAAGGTGGTGCAGCGCATTCCCGTGCGCATCGAAGTGCTGCGCCAGGAAGGCGATCCGCCGCTGCGCATGGGCATGAGCACGACCATCGACATCGACACCGGCCACAGCCGCTCGATCGGCGACCTGTGGGCTGGCCTCGGCAAGACGCTCGGCCTGTCGAGCGCCTCGGCCACGGCGCGCGAAGACCTCAAGCCGCGCGAAGTTCCAAAACCATGACGGTCGATCCGGCGGTGCTGCGCCGGCGCCGCCTGATCACCCTCGTGGTGATGATGGCGACCATCATGCACGCGCTCGACGGCACCATCGCCAACGTGGCGCTGCCTTCCATCCAGGGTTCGCTGTCGGCGACGCAGGAACAGGTCTCCTGGGTCGTCACCTCCTATATCGTGGCCTCGGCGATCATGACGCCGCTCGCCGGCTTCTGCGCCGTGCGCTTCGGACTGCGTCGCATCCTGGTGAGCGCGGTGGTGGGCTTTACCATCGTGTCGATGATGTGTGGTGCTGCCCAGACGCTCGACCAGCTCGTGCTGTTCCGCGCCCTGCAGGGCGGCTTCGGCGCCTCGCTGGTGCCGCTCAGCCAGGCGCTGATGATGGAGACCTATCCGCGCGAGGAGCAGGGCAAGGCGATGGCGATGTGGGGCGTCGGCACCATGCTGGGCCCGATCACCGGCCCGTCGCTCGGCGGCTGGCTGACCGACGAGTATTCCTGGCGCTGGGTGTTCTACGTCAACCTGCCGGTCGGCATCCTGTGCGCCGTCGGGTTGATGATCCTGGTGCGTAATCAGGTCTCCGCCCAGAAGCGGCCGTTCGACCTTTTGGGTTTCGCCTTCCTCGCCATCGCCATCGGCAGCTTCCAGCTCATGCTCGACCGCGGCCAGCAGCAGGACTGGTTCGATTCGATCGAGATCATCGGCGAGACGATGGTGGCGGCGATCGCCGCCATCATGTTCGTCATCCACATGCTGACCGACCATCATCCCTTCCTGTCGCGCGATCTTTTCAAGGACCGCAACCTGACGGTCGGGCTGATCTTCACGGCCTTGGCCGGCCTGGTGATGATCGTGACGGCGACGCTGATGCCGCCGCTGCTGCAGCAGCTCAAGGGCTATCCGGTGTTCACCACCGGTCTGGTGCTGGCGCCGCGCGGCGCCGGCATGATGCTGGCCATGATGATCGTGTCGCGCCTGATCGGCCGCTTCGATGCGCGCAAGCTGATCGCCGCCGGCCTCTTCCTCACCGCGCTGTCGCTATGGGACACCACCCAGTTCAACCTCGAGGTGAGCGAAGAGCGCATCGTGTGGAACGGCGTGGTCCTGGGCTTTGGCTTGGGCCTGGTCTTCCCGCCGCTCACCACGCTCTCCTTCGCCACCATTCCGGCCCGGCTGCGCACCGAGGGCGCGGCGATCAACGCGCTGATGCGCAATCTCGGCGCCAGTGTCGGCATCGCGGTACTGGTCTCGCTGCTGGCGCGCAGCACCCAGACCAACCGCTCCGAGATCGCCGAGACGCTGACGCCGTGGAGCGCCGCCTGGCCGTTCGGCAACGTCATGCCGGGGGCCGACTCGCAAATGCTGGCGGTCTGGGATCTCGAGATCAACCGCCAGGCCGCAATGATCGGCTACCTCAACGACTTCCGTGCCATGACGCTTTGCACAATGATCACGATCCCGATGCTGTTCTTCATGAGCAAGCAGTCCCTTATGCAGCCGCGCTGAATGGCCAGCTACTGATGGGGAGGGCCTCGAAGGGGCGGACCGTGTCGGCCGCCACACCTACGATCATCCTGGTCCGACCCCAGCTCGGGGAGAATATCGGCATGGCCGCGCGCGCCATGCTGAATTGCGGCCTGTCGCGCCTGCGCCTGGTGGCGCCGCGCGACGGCTGGCCCAACCCCAAGGCCCAGCGCGCGGCTTCCGGCGCCGATATCGTGCTGGAAGAGGCGGAGGTCTTCGACTCGGTGGCTGACGCGGTGGCCGATCTCGAACGTGTCGTGGCCACGACCGCGCGCAATCGCGAACTCGTGCAGCGCATCGTCACGGCCCGCCGCGCCGCCAAGGACATCGGCGGCTGGATTTCTAAAGGTCGCGCCGTCGGCATCATGTTTGGCCCCGAGCGCACCGGTCTCGAGAACGACGACATGGTGCATGCCGATACAGCGCTGTCGATCCCGCTCAACCCGCAATTCTCCTCGCTCAACATCGCCCAGGCCGTGCTGCTGGTAGCCTACGAATGGGCGATGGTGACGGAGAAGGGGCCGGCCGAACGGATGGCCGCGCACGCCAGGCGGCCCGCCACCAAGGCCGAACTGAAAAACCTGTTCGGCCATCTCGAGCGGGCGCTGGACCAATCGGGTTTCCTGCGCAACAAGGCGGGGCGGCCGGCCATGGTGCGCAATCTGCGCGCACTCCTGCAACGGGCCGAGATGACCGAACAGGAAGCACGCACCTTCCACGGCGTGATAAAATTCCTGTCCAAGCGCCAGCACGACGAATAGCAGTTGGGGGAGTGACCATGTCGACGACGGCGAAAATTTCCTGGGTCGAGGGCGCGCTGTTCGTCGCCGAGGCGGGCAGCGGCCACACCATCACCATGGACGGCTCGCCCGACGTCGGCGGCCGCAACCTCGCGGCACGGCCGATGGAGGTGGTGCTGCTGGGCATGGGTGGCTGCACCGCCATCGACGTCGTCTCGATGCTGAAGAAGCAGCGCCAGGACATCGAGGGCGTCGAGGTCTCGCTGGTCGCCGAACGGGCCGACGAGCACCCCAAGGTCTTCAACCAAGTGAAGTTGGTTTACACCGTGCGCGGCCGGAAATTGAGCAAGGCGCTGGTCGAACGCGCCGTCGCCCTGTCGGACGAAAAATACTGCTCGGCGACGGCGATGGTGCGGAAGTCGGCCAACATCACTCATGAAGTCGTGCTGGTCGAGGTCTAAGCCCTTGATCTGAAAGGCCGAACGCCTGCTTGACTGGGCCGCGTTCGACAGTATGTTCCGCCCTTCGCCGGAGAACGTGGCTGCGGGCTCTTTTGGGCTCGCATCCCGCCCCAGCTTCATAGCTGGACCAAGGCCTATCCGGACAACAGCGCGAAATGCGCAAAATAACAGGAGCGTTGCGTGAGCAAACGCGCGAATTCGAAGTACAAGATCGACCGCCGCCTCAAGGTGAACTTGTGGGGCCGTCCCAAGAGCCCGATCAACAAGCGCGAATACGGTCCCGGCCAGCACGGTCAGGGTCGTACCAAGCCGACCGACTACCGCCTGCAGTTGATGGCCAAGCAGCGCCTCAAGGGCTACTACGGCTCGGTCGGCGAGCGTCAGCTCCGCCGCTATTATCTCGAAGCCGTGCGCCGCAAGGGCGACACCGGCGAGAACTTGGTCGAGCTGCTCGAGCGTCGTCTGGACGCGGTGGTTTACCGCATGAAGTTCGCCATCACCGTCTTCGCCAGCCGCCAGCTCGTCAGCCACGGTCACGTCAAAGTGAACGGCAAGAAGGTCAACATCGCGTCCTACCTGGTGAAGGACAACGACGTCATCGAATTGACCGCCAAGGCCAAGGAAATGGCCCGGGTCATCGAGGCCAGCCAGACCGCCGAACGCGACGTGCCGGAGTACGTTTCGGTCGACCATACGGCCATGAAAGGCAGCTACGTGCGCGGCCCCAAGCTCGCCGACGTGCCCTATCCGGTCCAGATGGAGCCGTCGCTGGTGGTCGAATATTACAGCCGCTAGCCTACAATCCCCAGAATCGTGCTTGAAACCCGCCCTTGTGGCGGGTTTTTTGCATTGTTACTCCCGGTTTGGTGGCCTGTTCCGTCTGTGCGTCCGGGCGGCGCTGACATATAATCGGCTGGGGGCGTGGAGTTATTCGAAATGCGGATAGTTCGGCTGGCGGTTGCAGCCGCAGTTGTAGTTGCAATTGGCGGCACGGCTTATTTTTACCGGGCGGAGCTCGAGCAGAAGCTGGGCATCGGCTCCGTGGCGAATGCTGCCGAAAAAGGCGGCGGCGCTGCCGCGTCGGCGCAGCCGCAGGGTAAGCGTGGGCGTGCGGCGCCCGGCGGGCCGGTACCGGTCCTTGTCGCCACCGTGGCGCCCAAGCCGATGCCGATCCTCGTCGAGGCCGTTGGCACGGTGCAGTCGATCTCCTCGGTCCAGATCAAGTCGCGCCTCGACAGCCAGATCATGAGCGTCCATGTGGACGAGGGCGCGCTGGTCAAGGAAGGCGCCCTGCTGTTCCAGCTCGATTCGCGCACGCTCAAGGCCCAGCTCGGCCAGATCGAGGCGCAGATCCGCAAGGACCAGGCCCAGATCGTCCAGGCCAAGCGCGACGCCTCGCGCGCCGACGATCTGCTCGCCAAGGGCGCGGGTACGGCCGTGCAGCGCGACACCAACCAGACGAACCTGAAGGCGCTCGAGGCCCAGCTCGAATCCGACGAGGCGATGCGCACGAGCGTGCTGACCTCGCTCAGCTTCACCGAGATCCGCGCCCCGGTGTCGGGCCGCATCGGTTCGATCGCCATGAAGGCCGGCGCCATCGTGCGCTTGAGCGACAACACGGTCGCCAGCGTGCTCGCCACCATCAACCAGGTCGACCCGATCTTCGTGTCCTTCGCCATTCCGCAGGTCATCCTGCCCGATCTGCGCGCAGCGATGGCCAAGGGCGAGGTCAAGGTCAACGCGGTCATCGACGACAACACCAAGCAGGCCGGCGCGATGGCGTTCATCGAGAATTCCGTCGATCCGCTGACCGGAACGGTCACCGCCAAGGCGCGCATCGCCAACGCCAACGAGGGCCTGTGGCCCGGCCAGTTCATCAAGGCCGAGGTCATCCTGGGCGTCGAGGAGAACGCGATCGCGGTTTCCGCGGCGGCCGTCCAGCTTGGCCCGTCGGGGCCCTACGTCTTCGTCGTCAAGGACAACGTCGCCGAGGTCCGCCCGCTCGTGCTCAAGCGCACCCAGGCGGGCGAGGCGGTTGTCGGCAAGGGCCTCGTTGCCGGCGAGTCGATCGTTATCGACGGCCAGCTTCGCCTCGTGAACGGCGCTGCCGTGGTTGCCCGGCCGGCGCCGACCGAAGCTCCGAAGCCGGCGCCACCGCGCGGCTGACCGGCACGGAGATCTCGAACATGTCGCTCTCGGCCTTCTGTATCCGCCGTCCGGTGATGACCATCCTGGTGATGGTGTCGTTCATCATCGCCGGCATCTTCGGCTACAAGCAGCTCCCGGTCGCCGCCGTGCCGCGTGTCGACTTCCCGACCATTCAGGTGACGGCGCAGCTGCCGGGCGCCAGCCCGGAGACGATGGCGGCCTCGGTCGCCTCGATCCTCGAGCGCCAGTTCTCGACCATCGCCGGCGTAACGACGATGACCTCGACGTCGTCGCTGGGTAACACCTCGATCGTCCTGCAGTTCGACCTCAACCGTAACATCGACGGCGCCGCGCTCGACGTGCAGTCGGCGATCTCCTCGGCGCTGCGCCGCCTGCCGGCCGAGCTGCCGACGCCGCCCAGCTTCCGCAAGGTCAATCCGGCGGACTACGCGATCATGTTCATCGCGCTGAAGTCCTCGCAGGTCCGTCTGTCGGACATCGACGCTTTTGCCAACCGCGCCATCCTGCCGCGCATCTCGACCCTGCCCGGCATCGCCCAGATCCTGATCTTCGGCTCGCAGAAGTACGCCGTGCGCGTGCGCGCCAACCTCGACCAGCTCGCGGTCCGCGGCCTGACGCTGAACGAACTTCAGACCGCCATCGTCAGCGCCAACTCGACCAAGCCGCTGGGCGCCATCGCCGACGCCCGCCAGAACGCCATTCTCGATGCCACCGGCCCGATCACCAAGGCCGCCGACTACGCGCCGGTCATCGTTGCCTGGCAGAACGGCGCGCCGGTGCGCATCTCCGACGTCGCCACCGCGATCGACAGTGTCGAGAACGACAAGGTCGCGAGCTGGCTCGACGGCACCCGTGCCATCCTGCTCGCCGTCTATCGCCAGCCCGACGCCAACACCGTCGAGGTGGTCGACCGCGTCAAGGCGATGCTGCCGGCGATCGAGGCCGAGCTGTCAAGCGGCGTCGAGATCAAGATCCTGAGCGACCGCTCGGTGTCGATCCGCAACGCCATCGAGGACGTCGAATTCTCGCTCTGCCTCGCCGGCGTGCTGGTCGTGATCGCCATCTACTTCTTCCTGCGCAGCTTCCGGGCGACGCTGATTCCGGCCATCGCCCTGCCAATCTCCATCATCGGCACGTTTGCCGGCATGTATCTGTGCAATCACTCGATCGACAACATCTCGTTGCTGGCGCTGACGCTGGCGGTGGGTTTCGTCGTCGACGACGCCATCGTCATGCTGGAGAACATCGTCCGCCACATCGAGGCCGGCGAGAAGCCGATGGACGCCGCCTTCAAGGGCGCCAAGGAAGTGGGCTTCACCATCGTCTCGATGACGTTGTCGCTGGTCGCCGTGTTCATCCCCGTGCTGTTCATGGGCGGCGTCGTCGGCCGCATGTTCAACGAGTTCGGCCTGGTCATCAGCATGGCCATCCTGATCTCAGGCATCGTTTCGCTCACCCTGACGCCGATGCTGTGCTCGCGGCTGCTGAAGCCGATCGACCATCACGAGAAGCACAATTTCCTGCTGCGCTCGTTCGAATGGAGCTTCAACCAGGTGACGGCCGGCTACCGCTGGGCACTGCTGCGGACGGTCAAGATGCCGCGCATCGTGCTGACCATCACGCTCAGCACCTTCGTCATCACCTTCATCCTTTTCCAGAACATTCCCAAGGGCTTCTTCCCGTCCGAGGATATCGGCCAGATCACCGGCTCGACGGTCGGCCCGGACGACGCCTCGTTCGACGCCATGGTGGCCCGCCAGAGCGTGATCGCCGAGATCATCAAGCGCGATCCCGACGTGGTGTCGGTGCTGTCGACGGTCGGCGGCGGCAACGCCGCGAACACGGTCAATTCCGGCCGCGTCTTCGTCAATCTGCGCGCCAAGCCCGAACGCAAGGACTCGGCGCTACAGGTCATCGCCCGCCTGCGCCGCGCCACCGCCGCCGTGCCGGGTATCAACATCTTCTTCCAGCCCATTCAGTCGATCAACATCGCTACGACTCTAAGCCGCGCCCAGTACCAGTTCGGCATGCGTTCCAGCAATCTCCTCTCGTTGCGCGAATTCGCGCCGCAGATGGAAGAGCGCATGCGCCGCCTTTCCAACATCATCGACGTCAACTCCGACCTGCAGGTGCGCGCCCGCTCGACGGTCATCGACATCGACCGCGACACTGCCTCGCGGCTCGGTCTTTCGATCGACCAGATCCGCCTGCTGCTCTACTCGGCCTACGGCACACGCCAGGTCTCGACCATCTATGCCGCCGACGATACCTATCAGGTGATCCTCGAGGTCGATCCCAGGTACGCCGACACCAACGAGGTGCTGCGCCGCATGATGGTGCGCACGCCGACCGGCAGCCTGGTGCCGCTCGACACCGTCGCCAAGCGCAGCGACAAGCCGACGTCGCTCACCGTCAACCACATCGCCCAGCTTCCGGCGGTCATGATCTCGTTCAACTTGGCGCCCGGCGTGGCGCTCGGCGAGGCGGTCAAGTCGATCCAGGAAGTGGCGGGCGAAGTCGGGGTGCCGGCCAGTATCTCGACCAGCTTCGAAGGCAGCGCCAAGGTCTTCCAGCAGGCCGTGGCCAACCAGGGCATGCTGCTGTTCGCCGCCGTTCTGGTGATCTACATCATCCTCGGCATCCTCTACGAGAATTTCATCCATCCGCTGACGATCCTGTCGGGCCTGCCGTCGGCCGGCATCGGTGCGCTGATCACGCTGCAGCTCTTCGGCATGGATCTCAGCGTCATCGCCGTGATCGGCGTGGTCATGCTGATCGGCATCGTCAAGAAGAACGCCATCATGATGGTCGACTTCGCCGTCGAACGCCGCAATCACGGCGCGACGGCCGAAGAGGCGATCGTCGAGGCGGCGCTCCTGCGCTTCCGGCCCATCATGATGACGACGACCTGCGCGCTTCTGGGCTCGCTGCCGATTGCCATCGGCGCCGGCGCCGGTGCCGAGTTGCGCCAGCCGCTCGGCGTCACCGTGGTCGGCGGCCTCATGGTCTCGCAGCTCCTGACGCTCTTTATCACGCCGGTGGTCTATATCTGGTTCGACAAGCTGCTGGGCGTCAGGTTCGGCGACTTCAAGATACGGCGCAAAGGCGCCAAGGCCGCAGCGCCGGCCGAGTAGTTCCAGCTCTTGGAAAAAGACGCCCCCTACGATCGCATAGGCGCTTTCGTGCCCGGCCCCCGGGTGCGCATCGAGGGCCGCGCCGGCGGGCCGCTGGCCGGCCTCACCTTTGCTGCCAAGGACCTGTTCGACGTCGCCGGTGTTGCGACCGGCGGCGGCAACCACGACTGGCCGACCGGCCGGCCGATCCCCGCCAAACACGCCTGGGCGGTGCAGACGCTGCTCGATTCGGGCGCGACGCTGATCGGCAAAACCATTACCGACGAGGTTTCGCTTGGCATTCTGGGCGAGAACGCCTTCGACGGCACGCCGCTCAATTCAAAAGCACCGGACCGCGTGCCGGGCGGCTCGTCGTCAGGCTCGGCCGCCGCCGTCGCCGCCGGAATCTGCGACACCGCGCTCGGCACCGATACCGGCGGCTCGGTCCGCGTGCCCTCGAGCTTCTGCGGCCTCTACGGCATTCGGCCGACCCATGGCCGCCTCAACGTCGCCGGCATGCTGCCGCAGGCGCCGACCTCCGACACCACCGGCTGGTTCGCTCGCGACGCCGCGACCTTCGCCCGCGTTTCGGCCGTGCTGCTGGGCGAGGCGATTCCCGTGGCGCTGCCGGCGAAGCTCATCGTCGCGGTTGACGCGTTCGGCTTCGCCGATGCCAACGTCGCCGCCGCCCTGCAGCCGATGGTCAAGCGCTTGGCCGCGCTCGTCGGCACGAGCCGCGAGGACATCATCGCGCCGCAGGGCCTCTCGGTGTGGGCACGCGCCCAGCGCACGCTGCAGCCGGTCGAGGCCTACAACACGTTCAAGGACTGGCTCGACAAGGGCAATCCGCGCTTCGCCTTCTCCGTCGCCAAGGCGCTGGTCATGGGCTCGATGGTGCCCGCGGCCGAGCAGAGCTGGGCCAACCTGATGCGCCAGGAGGCGCGCGGGCGCATGGCCTACCTGTTGCCGGCCGGTACGATCCTCTGCCTGCCGACGACGCCGTTCCCGGCGCCGCTCAAGGGCCAGCCGCTGTCGGTGCTCGACCCGCTGCGCGACCGCATCACCTGCCTCTGCGCCCAGGGCGGCCTCGCGGGCCATCCGCAAGTCAGCCTCCCGGGTATGACGGTTGACGGTTTGCCGGTCGGTCTGTCCATCATCGGCCCTCGTGGCAGCGACGCGACCCTGGTGGCCGTGGCGCGCGCCCTCGAGGGGAGCCCGTGACGGATCTGACACCGAACATTCCGGAAGTCGTTGCCGAGGTGAGCACGCTGTTCGAGCGTTACGAGCAGGCGCTGATAGACAAGAACGTCGACGTGCTCGACGCCACCTTCTGGAACAGTCCGCATACCATCCGGCTTGCCAACCACGAGCACGGCTACGGCTTCGACCGCATCCATGCCCATCGCGTGGCGCGCGTGCCGGGGCCCGGCACCAAGGAGAAGCGCTATCGCGTCGACATCCTGACGCTCGGCCGCGACATCGCCACCGTGAACCTCGTCTACAAGGTGCGCGGCAGGGAGATGACCGGCCGGCAGAGCCAGACCTGGGTGCGCTTTCCCGATGCCGGCTGGAAGGTGATCGTTGCCCATGTCTCGATGATCGCCGAGCAGCCCGTCTTCTGACGCCCATCTTCTGACCAATGAATGAAAAGATCGAGGAAACCATGAGCAAGCCCACGACGCCTGCACTTGGAAACGTCGTTGCCCCCGATCCCGCCTGGGTCGCCAAGCTCTCCGAACCGGCGCTCGAGCCCGAGCTGCCGATCGTCGATCCGCACCATCACCTCTGGCAGCGTGCCGGCAACGACTACATGTTCCACGACCTGCTGGCCGACACCCAGACCGGCCACAACATCGTGGCGACGGTGTTCGTCGACTGCCATTCGATGTACCGCAAGGACGGCCCGGCCGAATTGCGCTGCGTCGGCGAGACCGAGTTCGCCAACGGCGTGGCGGCGATGAGTGCCTCGGGCATCTACGGCAACCTGCGCGCCTGCGCCGGCATCGTGAGCCATGTCGATCTGCGCCTGGGCGCCAAGGCGGGCGCTGTATTCGACGCCCAGATCGCCGCCGGCAACGGCCGCTTCAAGGGTATCCGCCACCAGACCGGCTGGGATGCCGACCCCGATATCCGCAATTCGCGCACCGATCCGACTCAGGAGCTGACACGCGACAGGACCTGGCGCGAGGGCTTCAAGGAGCTGGCCAAGCGCAATCTCACCTTCGACGCCTGGCTGTACCATCCGCAGCTCGGTGAAATTGCCGACCTCGCCGACGCCTTCCCCAATACCGCGATCGTGCTCGACCATGTCGGCGGCCCTCTGGGCTATGCCGGCTATGCCGGCCGTCACGCCGAGGTGGTTGCCACCTGGAAGAAGTCGATGGTGGAGCTCGCCAGGCGCCAGAACATCGTCGTGAAGGTCGGCGGGCTCGGCATGGCGATGGGCTGGTTCGATTTTTACCGCAAGCCCGTGCCGCCCGGCTCGCAGGCCCTGGCCGATGCCTTCAAGCCCTGGGTCGAGCCCTGCATCGAGCTGTTCGGCGTCGACCGCTGCATGTTCGAAAGCAACTTCCCGGTCGACAAGATCACCAGCGGCTACGGCGTGCTGTGGAATGCCTTCAAGCGCCTCTCGGCCAAGGCCTCGGCTACCGAGAAGACTGCCCTGTTTTCGGGCACCGCGAGCCGGGTATACAAGCTGGGCTAGGGCGTGGACTCACAGGAGCGCAGCAAATGACCCGGCCACAACCGACCTGGCGATCGCTGCTGTTCGTGCCGGTGACCTCCGAACGCTTCCTCTCGAAGGCCCATGCGCGCGGGGCCGATGTCATCATCCTCGACCTTGAGGATTCCATCCTGCCCGCGCACAAGGCCACCGCTCGCGCCGCCCTGCCGGCTGCCGTGCCGCGCGTTGCCCAAGGTGGCGCAGACGTCGTGGTGCGCATCAATCGGCCACTCGACCTTGCCGTAGCGGACATCGCCGGGTCCATCATGCCGGGCGTCGCCGCCCTGATGCTGCCGAAAGTCATGGGCCCCGAACACGTCCGCCTGCTCGCGGAGCTGGTGACGGCCCGGGAGGAAACGCTCGACATGCCGATCGGCCATACGCGCTTCCTCGCCCTGATCGAGTCGCCGGCGGCGCTGCCTCACCTCTTCGCCATTGCGGCCGAGCCACGCATGGCCGGAATGTCGGTTGGCGGCGAGGACATGGCGACCGAACTCGGCGCCACCCCCTCGGCCGACAGCATGTACGTCTTTGCCATGCAGGGCCTGGCGGCGGCGCGCGCGGCGGGGATCCTGCCGATGGGGTCGATGGGACAGCTCGCGCAGATCGACGACCTCGAATCCTATCGAGCCGGGCTGCGGCGCGGCAAGGCGCTGGGCTTCACCACGGCCGCCTGCATCCACCCGGCGCACGTGCCGATCATCAATGAAGAGTACGGCGCCTCGGCCGCCGAACTGGACCGCGCCCGCCGGCTGCTCGCAGCCTTCGACGCCGCCGTGGCCGACGGGGCTGGTGCAGTGGCCTTCGAGGGCAGCATGATCGACCTGCCGGTCGTCATTCGTGCGCGGCGGCTGTTGGAGCGCGCCGCATCCTGGACGCGATCCAGTAGCGGTCGGCGCGAAGGCTAGCGCGATCAAAAAAGAGGGAGCATTTCGAGATGGCCGGGAATCGGAATAGCAAGAGCAAGCAGGTTGCCGTGGTGGTGGGCGCCACGTCGAAATGGCAGTCGGATGGCCGCAACACCAAATTGGTGCATGGCAGGGCGCTCGATGACAGCGACCTTCCCGTCGGCATCCGCTGGGGTATCGGCGGCGCCATCGCCCAGAAGTTCGCGGGCGAGGGGTTCTTCGTCGTCCTGACGACCCGCAGCGAGGCCAATGCGTCGGGCCTGGCGGCGGCGATCCGCGATCAGGGCGGCGATTGCATGATCGTCGAGCTCGATCTCTCGCGGCAGGACTCCGTCGCGGCGGCCTTCGCCACGATTCGCCGCGACGCCGGCGATCCGCATGTTCTTGTCTATAACGCCGGCTACCTCGAAGGCCGCGATCTGCCGCCGGAGAAGGAACTGCTCGAGCATATCCCGGTCGAGATGTTCGATACCGCACAGCATATCGCCAGCCGCGGCCCTTTCCTCGTCGCCAAGGAAGTTCTGCCGGCGATGCGCAAGCGCGGCGAGGGGTCGTTCTTCTTTTCCAACAATTCGAGCTCGCTGCGCGGGCGCAAGCGCATGACTGGTCAGTCGCTCTACTATCCCCGCGTCATGATGCGCACCCTGGCGCAGGTGCTCACCGAGGAGTATTCCGAGCACGGTGTGCATGTCGCCAACGTGGTGATCGACGGCCTGATCGACTCGCCGGGAACCCATGCCCTGCCGAGAGCAAGGCAGAACCCCGAGGTGGTGATGAATCCGGTGAAGATCGCCGAGGCGTTCTACTATCTGCATACCCAGGACCGGTCGGTCTGGACGCACGAGCTGCAACTGACGCCGTTTTCGACCAAGCCGAGCTACTGAAGACTAGAAGCGACGTTCCTCGCCATATGAATGGCTATTGTATACTTGCCGTACTCGCTACTCTAGGCGCCGTAGGACCGCATACGAAAATCGCTGCTCAGAACCCCATGGCGTTACGTGGGTTTCGCTGGCGTCTGCCGTCAGCATGAAACGGTCTCCGAGGCGCGTCGCCAGTAGTGCCGGGCTGTAACGCTGGACGGGCAAGCCGCTGCATTTTTCGGGACCGTCGAGCGCAAAGGTCGCCATGATGACCGTCGCGCCCGCCTTGGTCCCAGCCGTCAGCGCGGCGACGTAGGCATCCTGGTGTCCCTGCTCAGTGAGAAAATGGAACACCGCGCGGTCATGCCAGATGTCCCAAGTCCGCGCCGGCTTCCATTGCGTGATATCGGCAACGATCCAACCGACCCGATCGCTGGCACTCCCGATGCGTACTTTTGACCGTTCAAGCGCCGGCTCGGCAATGTCCAAGACCGTAACGTCGCCAAAGCCTCGGGCTAGAAGATCGTCGACCAGGGTCGACGCGCCGCCTCCCACGTCGATCACGGACACCTTGCGGTCGGGAGACGCTGAATCGATCAGCTCTAGCGACCGTATCGAGTGCGGCTGAAACCAACTTACGGCGGTTTGTAAGCGCCGGAGACAAACTCCCTCACTGAAGCGGCCGGAATATCTGGTTGCGCCGGAACGAAAATACATCGGCAGTTAGCTCTTTGCACGGCATGCAGAGGGCGGGGGGATGAAAGGCGTGGAACTTTACAGGCAGGTCCGCCATTCGGTGCGGATTGAGGGTCTGAGCCGTCGCGAGACGGCTCGGCGGTTCGGGCTCGACCCTCGGACGGTCGCCAAGATGCTGTCCTTCTCGGTTCCGCCGGGGTACCGGCGGAGCCGGCCGCCGGCCCGGCCTAAACTGGATCCGTTCGTCGGGATTATCGATCATATTTTGGAGGCTGATAAGGGCCGTCCGGTGAAGCAGCGGCATACGTCGAAGCGGATCTTCGAGCGGCTGCGCGACGAACACGGTTACGCCGGCGGCCTGACCATCGTGAAGGATTACGTGTTGGGGCAGCGTCAGCGGTCCCGGGAGATGTTCGTGCCGCTGCGGCACGATCCCGGTCATGCTCAGGCCGACTTCGGCGAGGCACTGGCGGTGATCGGCGGGGTGGAACGGAAGATCCACTTCTTTGCGATGGACCTGGCGCACAGCGATGCCGGCTTCGTGCAGGCCTATCCGGCTGAGACGACGGAGGCATTCTGCGCCGGTCACGTGGCGGCATTCGACTTCTTCGGCGGCGTGCCGCAGTCGATCCTGTACGACAACACCCGGATCGCGGTGGCGCGGATCCTGGGGGATGGCCGCCGCCAGCGGACGCGGGTGTTCGGTGA